>NZ_JAPVLS010000114.1:0-25915 GCF_027158125.1 Streptomyces sp. H39-C1 | reverse complement strand
GCCCGGCCAGGACCTGACGCCCGCACTGTTCGCCGAGCAGGCGGCGAAGGTCGCGGCCGACAGCGGGCTGCGATGCGAGGTGTGGGACGAGGAGCGCATCGCCGCCGAACGCCTCGGCGGCCTGCTCGCGGTCGGCCGCGGCTCGCTGCGCCCGCCCCGCCTGGTCCGGCTGACCTACCGGCCGGACCGGCCGGTGGGCCGGTACGCGCTGATCGGCAAGGGCGTCACCTTCGACGCTGGCGGACTGTCCCTCAAGCCCAGCGCCGAGATGCTCACCATGAAGGCCGACATGGCGGGAGCCGCGGCCGTGCTCGGCGCGATGTCGGTACTGACCGGGCTGGGGTGCGGCACGCAGGTCGACGCCTGGCTGCCCCTGACGGAGAACATGCCCAACGGCGACCCGGTACGCATCGGCGATGTGCTGCGGATGCGCGGCGGCCGCACGGTCGAGGTGCGCAACGCCGACGCCGAGGGACGGCTCATCCTGGCCGATGCCCTGACCCTGGCCGGCGAGTGCGCGCCGGACGCGATGATCGACGTGGCCACCTTGACGGACGCCGCCCCCATCGCCCTGGGCCGGAAGATCGCCGCTGTGATGGGCACCGACGACGTCCTGGTGGACCGCATCCGACAGGCCGCCGGGCGGGCCGGCGAGCCGGTCTGGCCGCTGCCGCTGTCCGACCGCTACCGCTGGCAGTTGGAGTCACCGGTCGCCGACCTGGTCAACTACACCATCGGCAACCGGCACGGCACCGCGCTGCTGGCCGGCCTGTTCCTGCGGGAGTTCGTCCCTGCCGGCGTCCCCTGGGCCCACCTGGACATCCAGGGCACCGCGTTGTGCGACGCCGAGGACGGCGAGTGGGTGCACGGCGCCACCGGCTTCGGCGTGCGCACCCTGGCCGCGCTGGTCCGCGAACCGCCGGCGACCTGACACCCACGTTCCGGCACCACCGTGGGCAGCACCGGCCGGACTGGCGGCGCGCCGTCGTCACCGGTCCTCTGATCCGTCGCTCCGGCACGGTACCCGCCGCGCCCGGTAGCAGTTCCGCACGGCGTGCGGGGCCTCTCCGAGCGGCGGGGAGCAGAACGGAGAGGCCCTCGATCCTCCTCAGTGACCGAAGTCGAACCAGTTGACATTGACGTAGTCGGCCGGCTGGCCGCTGGTGAAGGTGAGATACACGTTGTGCGTGCCCGTCACGGCGGAGATGTTCGCCGGCACCGTCTTCCAGGCCTGCCGGCCGCCGGAGTTGGCGACGGACAAGCTGCCGATCGGGGCGGCGGTCTGGCTGTCCAGCCGGACTTCGACCAGGCCGCTGACGCCGCCGGCCGCGCCGCTGGCGACCCGCGCCCGTCAGTCGACGGGCCCCCTCTGCCGGGGTATCCGCGCGGGAATGCCGTACGAGATGAACAGGTCGATGACCGTCGTCGCCCGTTCCCGCGCAGCATCCGCGTCGAGGCCGTCGCTGTCGGGATGGAAGCGCCAGATACCGGGAGCCGGGACGCTGACGGCCCCGGTGGCCGCGATGGTGGCCAACGCCGTGAGCACCATGCCGTCCGTCAGGTTCGTGTGCCGAGCCACCCACTCCCGGTCGGGGATGGGGAACTCCCCCTCCACCAGACCCGCGGGCCGCGGCCCGCTCATGATCCACTCACAGAGCGCCTCATGTACCCGGTCCACGTTCGCCAGCACGATGTCAAAGAGCTGCTCGCGTTCACGGCCGATTCCGAACGGACTCACGCAGATCCCCCCTCCGGGTCCGCGGGCGCGGGCCTCCACCAGTTGCAATGCGGTGGCCCACCCCTTCCGTTGCAGCCCGCGCGACTTCAGGCCGAAATGGCTGCCGGAGCCTCCCCCGTCACCCGCTCGCGGGCGGCTGCGTCACCGTCTTCCCGCCCCACTCCTCCGGCGCCACATCGGCCAGCGTCTGCGAGAACGTCCATTGATGCCCCGCTGGGTCCTCCACCGCGTACTGCCGCTCCCCGTACTCGAAGTCCGTCGGCTCCATGACGATCCGCGCCCCCGCCGCGCGAGCCCGCTCGCAATGCGCCCGGACGTCCTCCACCCGCACCATCACCGCGTGCGTCACTTCTCCCGCCCGCGGCGGCCGGCGATCCTGGCGCACGTCGCCGACGATCACGGCTCCCTCCCCGAAAGCCAGCTGCGCCCGGTGGTCCTCACCGATACGGACGCGCTCCACGAACCCGAAAGCCGCACCGAGCCACCCGACGGCCGCACGGACATCGGGATAGATCAGGACGGGGACCACCGTGGCCGCGGGAATGGAACGGTTGGCCTTCATACCGGGCTCCAGACGTTCAACTGGCCTCGCTCGAACCGCCACACTAAACGCAAACAGGTGCCGCCACCGCTCACCCTCGCCGCGTCAGGGGGCGTCGATTTCACGGACACCGCACGTGGGAGCCCGGCCCCCTTCGGGCGCCGCAAGGTGGGAGACGATCAGCCGAAGCGGCGGAAGAGCTCCTCAAGGTAGTCCTCCAGCCTGCTGGCGAGCAGGTCCGGAGTCAGGTCATCGCGTCCCACTTCCCGCCAGGGCACCGCGACCTTCTCGGCGTCCGGCGCGAAGGCGAGCGCATCCAGGACGCGCCAGTACAGGTGAGCTGCCGGGTCCTCGTCCAGCGTGCCTCCGGATGCCAGATACCGATCGGCCAGCCGCATTCCCTTCTGGGCGCCGTGCAGGAGAGCCAGGGCCGTGGAACAGTGCGCCACGTCCAGATCGGCAGGGCCCCAGGACGTCTCCACCCAGTCGACGACGCCGGTGATCTCCAAACGGGCGCCCTGCCCGGTGAAGAGCACGTTGCCGGGGTGGAAATCCCGGTGCAGGAAACAGGGCCGGTAGTCAGGGGGATCGCGCCGGATGACGTCCACAGCGCGCTGCCACAACTCCAGCCGCTCGGTGGATTCGGGCAGCCGCACCCGATCGGGCGACGTCCAGGCCTGGTACACGCGCGGTCGGGACGCGACCGGGAGCCGTACCTGGTGAATGGCGACGAGTTGGCGGGCCAGGAGCTCGGACCGCAGCCCCGCTTCTTCCCCACCCAACCGCACACTGCCGGGCAGCAGCGACATCAGCAACGACGGGTGGTCGCAGTACGCCGCCGTCGCGTCGACCCCGTGGAATTCCGCCACTGGCACATCGGTATCGCTGAGCAGGCGCAGGATGTCCGCTTCGCGAGTGAGCAACCCCTCGGCGTGCTGCACGAAGAACGGCTTCACGAACGACCTCAGCACCAGCCACTGCGGCTCTCCCGTTCCGCTGATGCGCACCCCGCCGCATTTCCGAAGTCCATCCGCCACGCAACCGTTCGGCGGCGTCGACGCGGCACCCCGCGCCGACACGCTCTTCCACCCAGGCCCGCGTGGCGGACCATCCCTGGTCATCAACATCCGCCCCTGCAAAGGCCTCACCCTCTTTCGCGACCATGCGAACAACCTATCGATCACCGCAGGCGCGGTCCCCGTCGACTCGATGTGGGGCTCGTCATGCCATAGGGCGTTCCGCGGTGACCGTGAAGTAGTCGAGGGTGCCTTCGTGGAAGGCATGCAGGAAGTTGCGCGGCCAAGTGCCCGGCTCCCAGGTTCGCGCCAGCCAGCGGTCCCAACCGGGCCACACCGACGCCCCGATCGAGGCGACACGCACCTCGGCCAGGCCGGCCCCTTCAAGGCTGCCGACCAGCAACGGGATGGTGTGCGCGACATCCAGACCGTTCGCGAACGTTTCGAGCAACTCGGCCAGCCGACCGGCGCCGGCGGGATCGGCGCCGGGGACGAAGAAGCTGGCGACGACGACGCGGCCACCGGGCCTCAGCACGCGTGCGGTCTCTCGGGCGAACGCGCCGAGGTCGCGGAAGTGCTGGGCGGCTTCGACGCTGTACAGGCAGTCGAACTCGCCATCACCGAACGGCATCTCCTCGGCCGCGCCCTGTGCGAAGCGCAGCTGCTCGGGGTCACGGGCCAGCAGATCGGCGTTGACCCGCCCGGCGCGCTCGAGCTGCTGTGGATGGATGTCCATACCGGTGACATGCGCCAAGCCGCACTCCTCGAGCGCCACCCCAGCACCGACCCCCAGCCCACAGCCCACCTCCAGAGCCCGTAGTCCCTCCGTGGGCGCCAAGGTACTGAGCACATGGCGGTACAGGGCCTGCTGACTGCTGATCCGGTCGTGTTCGGTCAGCGGCCGGTCCAGGTCGATGCCCTGCCAGTAACCGAAATTGATGAACCCTCCGCCGAACAGCGACAGCGAACTGAGATCGGCCGGACCGTACGTCTCCTGGACCGCGGGCGGGATCGAGGGCTGCGTCGCCCCGGAACGCTGCGTCATCTGCGCCACCTCCATGCTGAAGAGCACCCCGCCCCTCGGCGGACCGCACCCTCAGGTATCGGCGCATTCCGGTGCCGGCACAACCCCCGTGGCGGGTGATGTTGCCATCCTCGCCGATCGGCAACGCAGCGGGCCGCCTCCTGATGGGGCCGTCGCAGGGGCAGCCTTGGGCTCCCGCAAGTCCACCGGGAATGCGTCACCGCTGTGGGGTCACCGCGGCCGGGGAGTTGGCGTCGTGGATGAGGAGGCGGGGGGCGCCGCTGCCGTCGGCGGGGGCGGACCAGACGTCCCAGCCTCCTCCGTGGCGGGGCAGTCCGTACATCACGGTGTGGTCGTCGAGCCAGGCGGCCTGGTCGTCGACGCTGTGCTCCTCCGCCAGCGGGGTCTCCTTCATGGTGGCCAGGTCCAGGACGTAGAGGCGCCAGGGCCTGTTGGCGCTGGCGTTGACCCGCTTCTTGAACACGATGCGGGTGTTGTCGGGCGACAGGGAGGGGCATTCGACGTTGGTGCGCAGGGTGTGGGCGGTCCACTTCCGGAGGTCGCCCTGGATCAGGTAGGTGCGGCCCGAGGTGCGTGCCGTGGCGTAGAAGGTGTTGTCGTCGGAGGCGAAGGTGACGCCCCAGTAGTTCAGGTCCGCGGCGTGGTACGGCTTTCCGTCGAGGGTCAGCGAGATCTGCTCGATGCTGTTGACCAGGTGTCCGGTCCTGGTGTCGAGGATCGAGGTACGGGTCGAGAAGTCGTCCCGGAGGTAGGAGTCGCCCTGGACGAAGGTCGTCCAGGAGAGCATGGCTCCGCTGGCCGAGACCCGGGCCCGGTTGGGGAAACCCTCGGTCTTGACCTGCCGTACCTGGTGCAGGTCGCGGTCGAGCACCGTGACGTGGGTGGAGGGGACCGGGCCCTTGCGCTGCATGCAGATGCCGGTGCCGTGGGCGGCGTAGAGCCGGTCGCACAGCACGGTGCCGGTGGTCCGTGCCGCGTCGGGGCGGTCGCGGGGTACCGAGGCGATCCGGCCGAACGAGGCGCCCGGCGAGGTGTCGCGGAAGAGGATCTGCCCGGACATGTCCAGCCGTACGATCCCGCTCGCACCGCCGGCGGCGCTGTCGGCACGCGACCGGAGCACGTACCCGGTGACGGTGGTGGCCGCGACCAGGGCCGTCACCAACAGGATCAGAAGCCGGTTCCTGGCACTCATGCCGTGCTCTCCTCACGCAGGGGAAGGGTCATCAGGGCCGCGGCGATCGCGACGGCCAGGACGGAGAGGGCCACCGCGAGTGCGGTGTGCAGGCCCCACGCCGACCAGGCGGCGCCGAACAGCACCGAGGACGCCAGCGTGGCCAGTGACTGGCCGGTCTGGATCAGCGACATCCCGGCGGCCCGCAGGTGTTCGGGCACCATCGGACCGATGGCCGCCATGAGAACCCCGTCGGTGGCCGCGTAGAACAGCCCGTGCAGCACGAGAGTGGTGATCACCAGCACGGGGCCGCCCACCGGGCCGAACAGCGCCAGGTAGGCGAGGAGCAGTGCCCCGTAGCCGGCGACGAACACGCGCAAACGCCCCAGCCGGTCGGCGAGTTGCCCGAGCGGCATCGCCATCAGCAGGTACACGCCGGTGGTGCCCAGGGGCAGCAGTGGGAAGTACTCGGCGGAGATGTCCAGGCGCTGCTGGATGAGGAGGTAGACGAACGAGTCGCTGAGCGTCACCGCGCCGAGCAGCAGCACGCCGATGCCCACCCGGCGGAATCCGGGCCGGAGCAGCAGGCCGAGCACGTCGCGTACGGTCGCCCGCTCGTGCTGTTCCAGCGGCTGTCGCCGGTCGCGGACGAACAGTGCCAGGATCACGCACGCGAACGCGGCGATGCAGAAGCTGGCCACGAACACCGTGTCGTACCGGCCTGGCGTCGCCAGCAGCAGTGCGAAGGCCGCCAGCGGTCCGAGGAAGGCGCCGGTGGTGTCCAGCGCCCGGTGCGCGCCGAAGGAGCGGCCCAGTGTCTCCGGGGTGCTGCTCAGCGAGATCAGCGCGTCGCGGGGGCCGGTGCGCAGGCCCTTGCCCGTACGGTCGGCCGCGATGACCGCGCCGAGCGCCGGTACGGAGGAGCCGGCCGCGAGCAGGCCCAGCTTGCACAGTGCCGACAGCGCATACCCGCTGCCCGCCACCAGCTTGCGGCGCTGCCAGCGGTCCGCGGCGTGACCTCCGGCGACGCGGACCAGGGCGGTCACCCCGAAGTACATGCCGTTGAGCGCACCGAACTGCAGGGGGCTGAGACCGAGGGTGAAGATGACGTACATCGGCAGCACCGCGGTGATCATCTCGGAGGAGATGTCCGTGACCAGGCTGACCGATCCGAGCGCGAGCACATTGGAGTCCACGCCGGCCCACGCCCGGCGCCGGCCG
The DNA here is from genome assembly GCF_027158125.1 of Streptomyces sp. H39-C1. NCBI lineage: Bacteria > Bacillati > Actinomycetota > Actinomycetes > Kitasatosporales > Streptomycetaceae > Streptomyces > Streptomyces sp. H39-C1. The sequence goes on along the minus strand of NZ_JAPVLS010000114.1, from coordinate 19,183 downwards.
GAGGTGACAGGGGCGGCAGGGACAACAGGAGCGGCAGGAGCCTCGGAGGATGGAGGACGCGCGGCCCGGCTCGTCGAGATGTACATGACTGTCCTCTCTTGCAGGAGCCTTCACGGGGCGGGGGGCCGCCGGCCGGACCGTTCCGGCCGGCGGGCCCGTGAGCAGGAGATGGATCAGTCGTTGATCGTGTACGGGTCGCCGTAGACCTTCCACTGCAGCGGCGGATTCAGGTTGAGGTTGCCGTTGTTGAGGAAGACCCGCTGTTCGGTGTCGACCCGGCTGGTGTCGCTGTGCGCCTCCTCGGTCTTCATCGCCGCCGCGCGGGCGTCGAGGAAGGCATTCAGGTAGGTGGTCTCGTTGCCGCCCTGGGCCGGGGTCTTGGCCTTCTTCATGGCGGTCTTGCGGATCCCGCCGAAGCTGGTCGCGTCGTCGCCGGGGCCGTGCATCACGATGGCGTCGTAGTAGGCGAACTGGCCGAGTGCGTGCAGGCCGTCGGTCATGGCCTGGCTGACGGCCGGGTTGAAGTACACCCGGTCGCGTTCGTCGTTCTGCGCCCGCTGGAACACGGTGTCCTTGGCCGCGGTGTGCCAGGCGGCCTCGAAGTTCGGGTCGAGTCCGGTGTGCGAGGCGCTGCCGTTGACCTTCTCCAGCGCGGGGAGGTACGCGGCCAGGACGTTCCCGGGCTTGAGGTCGGTGTAGTGCCGGACCAGGTCGAGCATGTCCCCGGTGCCGGAGCAGAAGCCGACGATCCCGGCGGTGTAGCCGCGGCCGTCACCGATGTCCTCGATGTACGTGTACTGCGACTTCCAGTCCAGCGAGGAGTTCTCCGCGCTGGAGACGAGCTCCATCGCGATTTCCTTCTTGTGCGGGTCCGTCAGATCGGCGCTCGACCCCCCGGGCGGGGTGGTGGGAGGTGTGGTCGGCGGCGTGGTAGGAGGAGTCGTGGGCGGCGTCGTCGGGGGCGCGGTGGTGCTCCCGGCGCCGTACACCTCGAACTCGTACAGCGAGTAGCCGTAGGCGGTGCCGCGCTGGCTGGCGGACATCCGCACGTAGCGGCCGTGACCGCTGATGGCCAGGTCGTCGGTGCCACCGTTGCCGGTGGTCGTGGAGTAGGCCGTCGTCCAGGTGCTGCCGTCCGTCGAGGTCTGGATCTTGTACGACTTCCCGTACGCCGATTCCCAGGTCAACTTGACGCGGCTGAGCGCGGTGTCGGCGCCGAGGTCCACCGATATCCACTGCGCGTCGGAGCCCTCCTTGCTGGCCCATCGCGTGGTGGCGCTGCCGTCCACGGCCTTGGCGCCGGAGTACGACGTGCTCTCGGTGGACGAGGTGCTGGTCGGCTTCCCCCGAGCCAGGTTCACCGACCCGGAGGGCGGTGTGGTGGGCGGGGTGGTGGGAGGAGTCGTGGGCGGGGTGGTGGGCGGCGTGCCCGTCACGTCCCAGATGTCGGTGATCGGCTTCGCCGTTGCCGCGCTGCCCAGGGCGGGCAGCCCGTACATGTCCTCCAGCGTGCGCAGGATCGAGTAGTGGTTGTACTTGGTGCTGGAGGTGACGCCCTTCTTGACGTTCGCACCGACGACCATGGTGGCGATCTTGTTGTCGGAGTCGTCGCCGTCGTCCTCGTCCCAGGTCAGGATGAGTGCGCTGTTGTGCGTCTTGGCCCACTGGACGTAGCCGTCGAAGTTCTTCTTCAGCCAGGCGTCGCCCTGCTTGACGGTGCCGTCGTGCATGTCGTTGTCGAGGTTCGGCGTCACGAACGACACGTCGGGGAGCTTGCTGTAGTCCGTGGGGAAGCGGCTGTAGCGCAGGTTCGAGGTCGCCGGGACGTTGGTGAAGTTGACCCAGCCGTTGTGCTTGCGGGCGTAGCCGTTGCTTCCGTCGTCGCCGCAGTCCTTCGATCCGTCGGCCGGCAGGTCCTCGGAGTAGCCGACGAAGGAGTGCCCGCTCGTCAGGAGCTGGTTGCCGAGGTTGTCCGACGTGTAGTCGTGCGGACAGTCGTCGTCGTTGACGCCGTGCGTGGAACCCGAGAAGAGCGCGATGTAGTTGCCCTGGCTGGGGTGCGTCGTCCCGTGCATGTTGGAGAACGACGCGCCCTGAGCGGCAAGGGAGTTGATGTACGGGGCGTTGGAGCTGCCGACGACGTCCTCGTAGAACTTGTTCTCCTCCGTCACGACCACGACGTGGTCGAACTGGGGGATCCCGTTGGCGGTCACAGCCGCCGGGGACGCCGTCGCGCCCTTCGTGCCGGCGGAGGACGCCATGGCCGTCGCGGTCAGACCGAGCAGGCCCACAGCCACACTCATGCCGGCGGCGAGGAGGGCGCGCCGCGACCGCTCGCCGCGCCGCGCGTGTGCCCCGTGCCCCCCGGGTGGGGGTTCGGTGCGCCGGGAGCGCAGGGGAGGGTAGGGAGGCGTCATGCTGATCTCCTTGAACAGGCGGAAGTGCTGTCGGTGCGATGGACCGACCTGAGCAGCGCCTGGGCGACATCCGGCAGGGCGGCGAGCCGGCACGCGCGGCATGGTGAACGCGTGCGGGACAGACGGCACTGCGGCAACAGGCATGGCGGGATACGACCGCGACGGCCGGGTCAGCTGCATGTCCACGCATGCAGGTGAGCGCGTCAAGTTCGGAACGTCCGCGCCGAGCCGCTGACCGGATTCTTACGCGGCTCGACGATGCCCTGTCAAGCGGTCCGGTTCGACTTGGCGCAGCCTCTTGACGAGGTATCGCAAGCGCTGATAATTCTTCCGGATAGGAAAGTTAACTAACAGATGTCTCCCGAGGGGAACCACGGAACACGGCGAGGTCAGGGCACGCGGCGACCGTGACCCCGGCCGCGCACACCCCCCGGAGCGACCGAAAACCGGCATGCCCGACCGCGGTGGCGAGGTGCTCCAGCCCGCAGCATCGGCGCCTCCCCTGGGCAGGCCGAGTTCGCCGTGGAACAGGTCGTATTCGCCGTGGGGCGGGCCGTGTTCGCCGTGTTCACCGAAGCCGATCCGGCGGCCGGGGACCGGAAGCAAGCCCGTTCCGTAACTCACCCGCACCGTTCGCAGCCCGCTCAGCCCCTGGACGCCGGCATGCCCGAAGCTTCGCCGGGAGCGCGAGCGCGCTTCCCCCTGCCCGACTCCTGAAAAGAGACCGGCCACCTTGCGTACACACTGGCACACACAAGCCCGCAACACCGCCGCCGCCCTGACCGTCCTCGGGCTCGCCCTTGGCCTGTCCGGCGCGCCGGCCTCGGCGCAAGCCCAGTCCACGGTCCGCATCAACGAGGTCGAGTCCAACGGCGGCAGCCCCGGCGACTGGATCGAACTCGTCAACACCGGCACCGCCGCGGTCGACGTGTCCAAGTGGATCGTCAAGGACAACGACAACTCCCACTCCTACAAGATCCCCTCCGGCACATCACTGGCCCCGCATGCTTACCTCGCGCTGAACGTCGAGTCGTCGTTCGGCCTGGGCAGCTCGGATGCGGCACGGCTGTTCAAGGCGGACGGCTCCACCGTGGTGGACTCCTACACGTGGACCTCCCACGCCACCACCACCTACGGACGCTGTCCGGACGGCACCGGCGCGTTCACCACCACCACCGCCCCGACCAAGGGCGCGGCGAACGCCTGCGGCGGGGGCGGACAGCCGTCCGACACCGTGTGGCCGGGCGGCGCGGGGGTCACCATCGCCGACACCTCGAACGCCTTCGGGGAGAACCTCAGCGGTCTGTCCTTCGAAAGCCCCGGTGTGCTGTGGGCGGTGAACAACGGCCCGGGCAAGCTCTACCGACTGGTCCCCAACGGCACGACGTGGCGTCCCGACACGGCCGGCGGCTGGTCCTCGGGCAAAGCCCTGCACTACGCGGGCGGCAGCGGTGACCCCGACGCCGAGGGCGTGGTCGTCACCCCCGACGGAATCTTCGTCGCCACCGAACGCGACGGCAGCCACGATTCCACCAGCCTGCCGAAGATCCTGCGCTTCGACGCCTCCTCCACCGCGTCCTCACTGAACGCGACCGCCGAGTGGAACCTCACTTCCGACCTGCCCTCCCTGCCGGCCAACTCCGGCCCCGAGGGCATCTCCTGGATCCCGGACACCTTCCTGACCGCGCACGGCTTCCACGACGAACAGGCTGGCGCCACCTACAACCCGGCCGCCTACCCCGGCCACGGCAGCGGCCTGTTCTTCGCCGGCGTCGAGGACAACGGCACCGCCTACGCCTACGCCCTGAACCTGTCAGGCGGCGGTTACACCCGCATCGCCACCTTCGCCAGCGGCTTCCCGAGCGTGATGGACCTGGAGTTCGAGCCCGCCACCGGACACCTGTGGGCGGCCTGCGACGACACGTGCCAGGGCCGCACCTCGACCCTCGACATCAACGCCCAGGGCAAGTTCGCCGTCACCCACACCTACAACCGCCCCACGGGAATGGCCAACTACAACAACGAAGGCTTCGCCATCGCCCCCCAGACGACCTGCACCGCCGGCCACAAGCCGGTCCTCTGGTCCGACGACAGCAACGACGGCGGCCACGCACTGCGCGCCGGCACCCTGAACTGCACCCCCTGACACCCACCGGACGGGACGGGGCGGCCGTCAACCGCCCCGCCCCGGTGCCGGAGGTGCCGGAGGTGCCGGAGCTCCGACGGAGGCCGTGATCCACAAGGACCACGGCCTTCGTGATGTCCCCCAAGACGCTGCTCCCCCATCTGCTGTCGGCGGATTGGCATCGGCGGCGCGAACGCGGGGGTCGTCGAGGACGTGACCCGGGCCCGCCACAGCGCGGGCCGGCCAGGGCATACGGAGTCGCGGCCTCCATCGGAGCGGTCTTCCGGTTGCGTTCGGCTGGTCTCATCGTGGGTCCGGATCGGCATACCCGGCTCCTGTCTTCCCGAAGGGACGTCCGCTCCGGAGACTGGAACGCGGGCGACAGCCACGCCATCACCCCCAAGGCGCTCTTCATCAGCAGCGGCTGGATCTGCCAGAACACCACGACCCAGGCCGCGATCCAGAGCTACGGCTTCCTCCCGTCGGCCTCCTGCGGCGTCTTCTGACGGGAGCGCGCGACCGGCGAACAAGGTGAAGGACTCCCCCGAACTCGCCACGCTCAGGCGCGACTTGCGGTTCGGTTTCCGAGCCGGAGTTTCAGCTGCTGACCAAGGTGCGGTCGAGGAGGGCGAGCAGGCCGTCCCAGTGGCGCTGCAAGGCGGAGGGGTTGAAGGCGTCGGTGTCGGACATGGTGAAGCCGTGGACGGTGCCGGGGTGGATCTCGGAGGTGTAGCCGAGACCCGCGGCATTCAGCGTCTGGTCGAGCTCGCTGATGGCCTCGGACGTCATGTCGTGCTCGGCGTGGCCGAGGTGGACCTGGGCGGCGATCTTGGGGACGAGGCGGTGCGGACTGTCGGGCGCGGCAGTGACCAGGTTGCCGCAGTGGAACCCGGCGACGGCGGCCACCTGGTCGGGGCGGGCCGCTGCGGTGCGCAGCGCCAGGACGCCGCCCATGCAGTAGCCGATCACGCCGACCGGTCTGGCACTGACCTCGGGCCGGCTGGTGAGGAACGCGAGGTAGGCGTCGGCGTCGCGCAGAGCACGTTCGGTGGTGTGCGCCTCGACCAGGGGCATCAGCTGGGCGACGACGGCGGGCCGGATCTCGTGTCCGATGTGCGCGGGGAGTTCCATCACCGGTGCCGGGCCGTGCCGGTAGTAGAGGTTGGGGACGAGCACGTAGTACCCGTGCCGGGCCAGTTCGCGGGCCCTCTCCTCCAGCTCGGGCCGCACGCCGAAGACGTCCGTGTACAACAGCACCCCTGGGTGCCGCTCGCCATGGTCGGGGAAGGCGGCGAAAGCGTCGGCCTGGCCGTCCGGGGTGGGAATCCGCAGTGTTCTGGTGGGCAAAATCTTCCGTCCTTGGAGTTCACTCAGACAACGTTTGTTGCACTAACGGTTGTGGCGCGAATGAACGTATATCGCTAGTCGAACTAACGCAACGGGTAGGATGGGCGCCATGAGCAACGCCGAAACAGCCGACATGCCCGACGACGGCGCGCCCAAGACGCCCGACAGGCTGCGTCGACGGGCGAGCCGACTGTTGTCGCAGCTGTCCACGCGGTCGGACCGGCTGATAACCGAGGGACTGGCCCAGGCCGACGCCCGCAAGTGGCACTACGCCGCGCTCGCTTCACTGCAGGAGTACGGGCCGGCCAGCCAAGCGGCGCTGAGCAGGCGCACCGGCATCTTCAGCAGCGACATGGTCGGCGTGCTCAACGAACTGGTCGAGCGTGACCTCGTCGAGCGGGGGCCGGACCCCGACGACCGGCGCCGCAACATCATCACGATCTCCGCCCAGGGGCGCCTTCACCTGCTGCGCCTCGACAAGGTCCTGGACGGCCTCCACGACGAACTGCTCGCGCCGCTGAGTCCGGCCGAACGCGACCAGTTCGTGGAACTTCTCAACCGCTTGCTGGACCACCACACCCGGAGCTCCTGACCCCGAGGGGCCTCCGACTCCCCTCCCCGCACACCGGCCGGACGAGCGCGGCATGCGGACGTCGGCTCCGCGACGACATTTGTACAAGACGGGTGGTCCGCGGCCCATGCATCATCCGTTGCATGAGTCAGGACGACGTTGAGTACAACGCGCACGGAATGCATGTGGTCCACAACGGCCCGCGGCACGCGCCGCCGCTGTTGCTCATCCACGGATCAGGCGCCTCGGGCGCCTCGTGGAGTCCCTTGGTCCCGGCACTGGCCAGCCACCATCACGTCATCCGGGTCGACCTCCCCGGGTGCGGCCAGTCCCCGCCCGCATCGTCATACGACGTGCCCGTGCAGGCGAGCCGGGTTGCGGCGCTGCTCGACGATTCCGGTCTTCGTCGCGTCAATGTGGTCGGGCACTCCAGCGGCGGCTACGTCGCCACCGCGCTCGCGGAGCAGCGCCCCGATCTGGTGGGGTCGCTCGCGCTGATCAGCACCGGCCCGAGCATCGATGCGTTCCTTCCGCAGCCGCTCATCCTGCGGGTCATGTTGACCCCGCCCTTCGGGCCGTTCGTGTGGTCGCGGCGTTCGGACGCGATGATCCGCAAAGGGATCAACGCGACGCTCGCCCGCCCGGTCGACATCCCGGACGCTGTGGTCGCCGACCTACAAGGCATCACGTACCGAGCGTTCAGGACGGTGCTGCGCCGGAACCTCGCGTACATCACCGAACGGAACGTACCCGAGCGTCTGACCACCCTCGATGTCCCCGTGCTGGCGGTCTTCGGCGCCGCCGATCCCCGCTGGGAGCCGTCCTCGGCCCATCAGTACGACGCGGTGCCGACCGCGCGGGTCGAGCTGCTGCCGGGCGTCGGCCACATACCCATGTGGGAGGCGCCCGAGACGACCGGCCGACTGCTGCTGGGCTTCGCTGCGGAGGGCGCCGACACCCCCTCCGCGATCCCCTCAAAGGATTAGGCTGGTTGCGTGTTATCGACCGGGGTTGCCTTCGACTGGGCGAGCGTGGACGTCACGGTCCCCCGCCCCTCTGATCGGCTGCCGGGAATCAGCATGGCCGGCTTCGGCCAGCGTGTCCCCACCTTCGTGGACATCGCCATGGTCGCGCACCCGTCCGTCACCCTGCTCGTCGATCTCAGCGAGGGAGACGGCCTCGTCTACGGCACCGCTGGTCGGCATGGGCGCGGCAGTGTCATCGTGGGGCTCCTCCCCGGAGATCTTCGGGCCTCCGGCCGGGTGGGCGAGTGCCTCCAGATCCGGCTGGACCCGGTCGCGGCGGCCGCGGTGCTCGGCTCGTCGACGGAGTTCTGCGGGACGGTGGAGTCCCTCAGGGATGTCTGGGGCCACGACGCCGAGCGGGCCGAGGACCGACTGCGCGCCGCCGCCTCGTGGGACGAGCGCTTCGCGATCGCGGTGGAATTCCTCGGCCGACGGATGACGGACCGCCGCCCATCGGTCGATGCGGAGGTCGCCCACACCTGGCGGCGGACGCTCACCAGCCGGGGGCGTATGCGGGTGGACGGCCTGGCGGACGAGGCCGGCTGGAGCCGCAAGCGCCTGTCGGCCCGCTTCCGGTCCCAGCTCGGCATCACACCCAAGCGAGCCGCCCGGCTGGTCCGGTTCGACCATGCCGCTCACCTCCTCGCGGCGGGCTTCGCCCCTGCGAGCGTCGCCTCCGCCAGCGGCTACGTCGACCAGTCCCACCTCCACCACGAGGTCAAGGCCTTCACCGGGCTCACCCCCACAGCCGTGGCCGCCGCACCGTGGCTCGCCATCGACGACGTCGCATGGCCGGGGTCATCGCCGACCAATCAACGCAGTACGGCCGCCCTCTACGGCTGTGGCCCGGAACGGCGGGTACCGGAAGCCGGGACCGAACGTGGCGGCCGCGGGGCCGGAGCGCGGTGACGTCCACGTGCCGCGGCAGGGGCCGGTGGTGCCCAACGTTGCTACGCCCGCCCCCGGGGCACGTCACCCGCCCGCGGCATCCTCGGCCTCCCAGCGCAGCAGGTCGCCCGGCTGGCACTTGAGCACTTCGCAGAGCGCGGCGAGCGTGGCGAAGCGTACCGCCCTGGCGCGGCCGTTCTTGAGTACCGCCAGGTTGGCGGGAGTGATCCCTACGCGCTCCGCGAGCTCGCCCACGGACATCTTCCGCCTGGCCAGCATCACGTCGATGTCGACGGTGATCGGCATCAGATCACCTCGTCCAGCTCGGCCTGCATCTGCGCCGCTTCGACGTCGCGCACCACGGCCTGGGCGAGCAGCATTCGCAGCACGAGCACGATGAGCGCGACCCCCAGGATGGCCACGCCGATCCCGGCCATGATCACGGTGACACCTGGGTCCTCCCGCTGGCCCGGCGCGTTGATGGCCGTGACCGCGAACCACACGAGGGCAGCCCCCACGATCGCGCCGATCACGCCGTCCACGTAGCGGAAGGCGGCGTGGGAGAACACGGTTCCGCGTCGCACCATCGCCACCAGCCGCCATACACAGACCAGGGCGACCTGGGCCGACACCATCCCCAGGATCGTGATCACGCGCAGTGGGGTCAGCGGGATCGATCCGTCCTCCGGGTCGTTCCCGCTGATCAACGTCCACAGCATCAACACCTGTACGAGCGCGGTGCCGGTGATCACCACCACGAGCACGGCGCGCAGCGCACCCACTGCCAGCTTTCCCATGACCCATCCATCCATCGAGCTACGATGGGAATCTATCGATTTTCGATAGGTCAGGCAAGTCCTGGACCGGAGGTCGGGCGGCGGTTTCACCTCGCGGCGGGAGCCGACCGTTCCGCCACCCGCGCCGACCGGCCACCTACGCCCATCTCATGGCGGCAAGGACGAGAGAGGCGACGGCCCCAGAAAAGTAGGCGCATCGCCCTCGCTCCCGAATCCGCCGCCCGCCTATACGCCCGCCCCGGCGTCACCTACCGACCCGTCAGCGGCGTCAGCCCGAGTCAGGTCGGCGTCGCTTGGGCACCCGCCGACGACACCAATCCCGTCATCCAGGACTTCGTCCACTGCTGCCTGGACACCAGACCCCCAACGACGTGAAAGTGCCCAGCCCCTTTCCCGCTCAACGGGCCGGCTTCGCGGCACTGGCCTCGCGCCACTAGAACGGGCGGGCGTACGGCTGCGCGCTCACGTCGTCGTAGATCCGGTGCAACCAGGGCTGACGGACGACGGGCAGCCGGGCCAGCGTGCTGCGGAAGACTCCCGAGTCGGGCCGGAACGGCCCCCATGGGTGGAGCGGCAGGGGATCATCGCGCAAGACACCGTCGGGCAGTCGACCACTCGCGGGAACCAGCAACTGTTCGCTGTGGAAAGCCAGATACGCCCACACCTCGGCGGCCAATGGCACGGTATCCGCGGTGCCGGACGGCTGCCATGCCCTCCCCGTCTGCGGATGCCGCGGAACCAGGACGATGGCGGCGGCGGGGTCCGGGGCCTGCAGGCCCGGTCCGGCCAGGACGGCTGTCTTCGCCGTCGGCCCGGACGGAAGCAGCGCGTCGAGCGAACGTCGGAAGATGTCCGCGACAGGGCCGTCGGGGACGGACACCGCTGTGCCCGCCGAGGCCGCCACCAGGTGGGCCAGCGCCGTGCCGACCGCCGCCGCCCATCGAGGGCTCCAGACCCCGGACGGCTCGACCGGCGGTGTGCCCTCCCGGTCGTTCGCCAGTGCCTCCCAACCGATCCACTGGGTCTCGGGGCCGTCAGTGGGAAGCCGGTGTACTGCCTTCGGGTCGAGCCACACCGCCTGCCAGCGCGAGCAGTCGTCGATGCGGGTCGCCACCGCCCGCCCGCACCCCTCGCATGCCAGATTCGGGCCGTCCCTCCCGTCCAGCCCGCAGCAGCCGCCATCACACTGCTCGAGCATCAGGACGGTACCGCGGGTGTCACCGGGGCTGACGAGGATCGCTCCGGGCGCCCCGAGGGACAGGGCAGAGACCGGCGCGAACACACCGCGGGTCTCCGCCTCCCCCTCACCGACCTCGTCCCACAACCGCCACGGTGGCCCGGAGGGCTCCGGATCGACGGCGTACGTCCCCGGGTCCATCAGCACGGGGAACAGCCCGTATCCATAACTCTGGTGAGCATGGTCGGGAAGCGCCACCCGCGACAGAGGAGCAGTCAGCACGGCGCCGCACCCCACACACGCGAACACTCCGGCCATACGCACTCCCCCGCCCCTGGAAAGCCGGATTATCCCGGCCCGACGATCGACCGCCAACACCTTTTGTGACCGCGCGGGGCTCAGGACGGGGCCGGCACCCGCCGACCAGATGATCGGGGGTCGGCCCGGGCCCTGTGCTCCCCCACGAGCCGCACCCTTCCCGATCACGGCAGATGCCCCCTCCCCCCGCCCGATCGAGCTGGCCGGCGCGGACCGTTCAGCTGTGCGCGAGTTCGGCCAGGGCATCGAGACGAGTGGGCGTCCAGCCGAGCTCGCGTTGGGCGCGGGCGCCGGTGAGTTGCTGGTCGAGTGCGAACACCTCGGCGATCGGACCCATCTGCTGCAGAGCCTCGTCCAAGGTCAGCGACCGGACGCTGCCGGGGCACCCGGCGGCGCGGACGGTCCGGAGATGGCTCCGGGCGTTGCGCGGTGCCACCCGCGAAGACAGCCGCAACCGGGAGGTCAGTGGTCGTGGGGGACCGAGCGGTGGACGGGTCCGTGGGAGTCGTCGCAGTGCGGGTCCTCGTCACCGCCGGGCGGCGTGGTGATCTGCAACAGGTCCGAATTGTCCTCCTCGCCGACGTGGTCGACCTGCAGGGTCGCGTGCTCGATGCGGTACTCGTCCTGGAGCAGCTGCCGCAGCGTGCGGCGTACGGCGTGGCAGTCCTTGCCGGGCTGGACCAGCACGTGGGCGGACAGGGCGTTCTGGCCGGAGGTGATCTGCCAGACGTGCAGGTCGTGGATCTCCACGACGGTGTCCTGCGCGGCGAGGCGGTCGCCGAGGGCGTCGGGGTCCACTCCGACGGGCGCGGCTTCGAGGAAGATCCGCGCCGAGTCACGGATCAGTCCGTACCCGGCCTTGAGCATCAGCGCGACGACGAGAAGGGAGGCGATGGCGTCCGCGCGCTCGAACCCGGTGGTCAGCACGATCGCTCCGGCGACCGCGGTCGCGATGAAGCCGAACAGGTCGGTGAGGATGTGCTGGTAGGCGCCCTCGACGTTCAGCGAGGTGCGGTTGGCCTTGGAGATCGACCAGGTCGCGACGAGGTTGACCGCCACGCCGACCAGGGCGGTGATCAGGACGAGGCCGCCGGTGACGGCGGGCGGCGAGATCAGCCGCTGGACGGCCTCGTAGGCCAGCCACACCGACAGGAGCAGCAGCGTCAAGCCGTTGGCCTGTGCGGAAAGGATCTCCACGCGCTTGAGACCGTAGGTGTAGTGCCCCTTCGCCGGCCTGGCCGCCAGGCGCATCGCGACCAGTGCCAGCACGATCGAGACGACGTCCGTGAGCATGTGCGCGGCGTCCGAGATCAGCGCGAGGGAGTTCGCGGCCACCCCGACGACAACCTCGGCGCACATGAACACGCCGATCAGCACCAGGGCGATCGTCAGCCACCGCCGGTCCGCATCCGCGGCCACCCCGTGCGAGTGCCCCGCATGACCGCCCCCACCGCCGTCGGGTCCGGCGGCGTGATCATGCCCGTGGTCACTCACAAGGACCTCCAAGGTGTGCGGACGGATGCGGCTGGGGTCAAGTGAACCGCAGCAACGCCGCTTCCACCAAAGGTTGTAATGGGGACCGTTACCACTGTCACCTGCGGCGATGTGGCAGTACTCGCGGCGCACCGGCCGGCTCGACGGGTTTCGCCCGGGTGGCCGCGACGGAGCGGGCACCCGGGACGGACCTTCGCCGTCCGTCGCCCACGTCCGTTGTCATTGCGCCGCCGCCTCTCCCACAGGGAGCGTGGGCAAGTGGCGTAGGTGGTCGTCAGGGTCCAGGTCGCGGCCCTGCTGGAAGGCGGTGGCGAACGCGTCCATGCCCAGGGCCTCGGTCGCGCGCGCGGTGGCGCGGGCGACGTCGCCGCGTTCGGCCGGGGGAAGCGGGGTGCCGACCGACTCCCGGAGGGCGGCGGCCGTGCCGAGCAGGCCGGCGGCGGGGGTGGATCGGCTCGCCAGTGCCTGAGCGCCGGCCAGCCCTTCGAGTGCGAGCGCGACCGCCCGGGGATCGCCTGTCCTGCGTGCCGCGGTCAAGCCCTCCAGGTGCAGTACGTACGCCTGCTGGGCGTCGCCGCGCTGCTCGGCGACGAAGCCGAGCTGCGCGAGGATCAGCGCCATTCCGGAATGCACACCCATCCTGCGGTTCCAGTCCAGCCAGGGCCGCAGGTGCTTCTCCGCCGCATCGAGGTCGCCCTGCCGACGGGCTCCGAGGGCGAGTCCGGTCTCAGCGAACTGCTCGGCGGGTCGGTGGGACTGCTCGGCGGCCAGCCGTCGGGCCCGTTCGTGGAGCTCTGCGGCGGACCCGTACTCCGCGGTGAGCAGTGCGATCCTGCCCAGTCTGGACAACCGGAACGAGACATCCGTCCACAGCTGGAGTTCCTCCGCGATGCGCACGCCGTCGCGGTGCAGACGCGCGGCCTCGTCGTAGTCGCCGGCGATCTCGGCCAGGATCCCCAGTTGTTCGGCGGACTGCAGTTGGCCCCATCGGTCGCCGAGTTCGGCGAACCGGGCCGCACTGTCGACGGCGTGCTCTCTGAGGGCTGTCAGGTCGCCCCGGTAGATGGCTTCCGTGGCGCGGGTGCCAGATCCGCATCCCCGTCGGCGCCGCCGTCCAGGCTGGACCCGGATGTGGCATCGGCCAGCGCGCTGCGCAGATTGGCGCTGTCGCTGTCGAGCCGACGCAGCCAGCGGCGCTGGTCGGGGCCGTACAGCCACGGTTCGGCGCGTTCGGCCAGCTCGGTGTAGTGGACCCGGTGCCGTCGGCGGGCGGCCCGGGTCTCACCGGCCTCGTCGAGCCGTTCAAGACTGTAGGCGGCGATCGACTCCAGCATCCGGTAGCGGGGCCCGTCCTCGCTGTTCAGCACGGTGACCAGCGAGCGGTCCACCAGCCGGGTCACGACGTCGAGGACGTCGTCGGCGGGTACGTCCTGCGCGGCGCAGACCTCTTCGGCTGCGGGCAGCGTGCATCCACCGGCGAAGACCGCCAGGCGGCTCAGAACGGAGCGCTCGGAGTTCGTCAGCAGCCCCCAGCTCCAGTCGATGACCGCGCGCAGGGTCTGGTGGCGCGCCGGTGCGTCGCGGCGCCCCGCGTTCAGCAGGCGGAAGCGGTCTCTCAGGCGCTCGGCCAGCTCGTGGACGCCCAGGGCGCGCACCCGGGCGGCCGCGAGTTCCAGCGCCAGGGGCATGCCGTCGAGACGCTCGCAGACCAGTGCCACCGCGTCGGCGTTGCCAGGGCCGAGGGCGAATCCCGGGGCGGCAGCCGCCGCGCGCGCCGCGAACAGCTGCACGGCGTCGGACTCCCGCAGCGGCTCGACCGCGTGCAGTGTCTCACCGGAGATCGCCAGCGGCTCCCGGCTGGTGGCCAGAATGCGCAGTCCGGGAGCGTGCCGCAGCAGGAACTCGGCCAGGTCGGCGACCGGCTGGACCAGGTGTTCGCAGTTGTCCAGGACGAGCAGGAGGCGTCGGGTGCCGAGCGCGTGGGCGAGCCGGTCTTCGGTCCGCGAGGACGGCGGGTCACCGGCGGCGTGATCGCGGATGCCCAGCACGTCGGCCACGGCAGTGGCCACGTCGGCGGTACCTCCGGTCCGTACGGTCTCGGCCGCGAGTTCGATCAGCCAGGTCCCGTCGGGAAAGGCGTCGCGGGCCGCTTCAGCGGCCGCCAGTGCGAGCCGGGTCTTGCCGACGCCACCGGGCCCGGTCAGGGTGACCAGGCGACCCGAGGCGAGCAACCCGCGCACCTGGACGACATCCTGGCCTCGTCCGATCAGGTCGGTCGATGCGGCTGGCAGGTTGGTGCGGGGCGCAGCGTCGGCGACGTCCGGGCCGGGCATCCGAGCCGCGTGGACGGAGGGGGCAGTAGGAGTCGGGTCGGGCACCAGGTCCGGGTCCTGCCGCAGGATCGCCCCGTGGAGGGCGACCAACTCGGGGCCGGGATCGAGCCCCAGCTCATCGGCCAGGTGTTCCGTCAACTCGCGATAGCTCTCCAGTGCCTCGGCCTGCCGGCCCGAGCGGTACAGCGACTGCATGTGGACGGCCCGCAGCCTGTCCCGTAGCGGATGCTCACGGACGAGGTCGCCCAACTCATCGGCCAGCGAACGGTGTTCGCCGAGCTCCAGGCGTATCCCGGCCAGCTCCTCCACCGCCGTCAGCCGTTGCTCGTCCAGCCTGATGGCGGCCGGCTGCGCGAAGGCGTGGTCGCGGAACTCCGCGAACGCCGGCCCGCGCCACAGCGCCAGAGCCTCCCGCAGCAGCGGCACCCGGCCGTGCGCGTCCGGCATCCGGCGGGCCTGCAGCGTGAGCGCGGCGAACCGACCGGAATCCAGCGCGCCGTCCGGTATCTGCAGCAGGTAGCCGGCCGGCCGGTGGACGACCAGCTCCCGGCCGCCGGGCTCGGCGAGCTCCAGCGCGCGCCGCAGTTGCGAGACCTTGGTCTGCAGAGTGTTGACCGGATTCCCCGGCACCGCCTCGCCCCACAGGTCGTCGACCAGACGGTCTGCCGAGATCGGCCGGCCGTGGTGGGCGAGCAGATCGGCCAACAGGGCCCGGACCTTGGGCTCGCGGACGGTGATCAGAGCCCCCTGGTCGGTACGGACCTGCAGCGGGCCCAACACTTCGAAGCGCATGGCGCCACGTTAACGCCCTCCTCAGGGTGGGCCGTGCGGGGCGGTTCCTGGACCGTGCGTGGGCCGTGGGAGCTCGTGCGTGGACCGTCAGTAGATCGTGCGCGGCCCCCGGCAAGGTGGTTCCCATGAACGACAACGGCACCGAACGAAAGAGGAAGCCCACCATGTCGAACCAGGCGAACCACACCAGCCCCGCGACCACAGCGAGCACGACCGGTACGGCGAACATCGTCTCCGGGGACATCCGGCTCGCGGCGCGCCCGGTCGGTGAGCCCACCACGGATACCTTCGAGTTGGTCCGCACCGACGTACCGGAACCGGCCGAGGGCGAGATCGTCGTCCGCAACACCTGGATGTCGGTGGACCCGTACATGCGGGGCCGGATGGACGACCTGCCCTCCTACATCCCGCCGTTCCCCCTCGGCGCCGCGCTGGAGGGAAGCGCCGTCGGCGTGGTGATCGCCTCGCGATCCGACAACGTTCCGGTCGGCGCTACCGTCTCCCACTTCCTGGGCTGGCGCGAGCACGCCGTTCTGGATGCCGCGGCGGCAACCGTCATCGACACCACCATCGCTCCGGCGCAGGCGTACCTGGGCGCGCTGGGCACCACGGGACTGACCGCCTACGCGGCGCTGACCCGGGTCGCACCGGTGCGCGAGGGTGATGTGGTGTTCATCTCCGCAGCGGCCGGGGCGGTCGGCAGCGTCGCCGGACAGCTGGCCCGCAAGCTCGGGGCGTCCAAGGTGATCGGCTCGGCCGGCGGACCGCAGAAGGCGAAGAAGCTGGTGACGGACTTCGGGTACGACGCCGCCATCGACTACCGCGCGGGCTCGCTGGAGGAACAACTCGCCCAGGCCGCCCCGGAAGGGATCGACGTCTACCTCGACAGTGTCGGCGGTGACCACCTGCGGGCAGCCATCGGCGCGATGCGCACCGGCGGCCGGATCGCCCTGGTCGGCGCGATCAGCCAGTACAACGCCACCATGCCGGCCGCCGGTCCCGACAATCTTTTCCAGGCGGCAGCCAAGGAGCTGACCCTGCGCGGCATGCTGGTCAGCAGCTACTTCGACCTCTTCCCCGAGTGGATCGGGCGCGCCGCGGGGTGGCTGGCCGACGGCACCCTGCGCACCGAGGAGACCGTGTTCGAGGGCATCGACCAGGCCCCGGCCGCCTTCCTCGGCATGATGCGCGGCGCCAACACCGGCAAGATGCTCGTCCGGCTGGACGGCTGACGGCCATGACACAACACGCCCTGCTGGTGCTCGCCCACCCGCGCAGTGACTCCCTCACCGCGCAGATCGCCCACCGCACCCGCGAACGCCTGATCGCCGACGGATACACCGTCGACCTGCTCGACCTGTACGCCGAGGGCTTCGATCCCCGCACCGGCCCTGAGGACGAGCCGGACTGGGCAGACCGTGACAAGCACTACTCCCCCGAGGTCCGGGCCCACATGGCACGGATCGACACCGCCGACGTCATCGTCGTGGTCTTCCCGCTCTGGTGGTTCGCCCTCCCCGCCATTCTCAAGGGCTGGATCGACCGGGTGTGGAACTACGGCTTCGCGTACGGCCGCAGCCGTCCTCGTCTGGGCGCCAAAAGAATGCTCTGGATCGGGCTCTCCAGCTACCCGCGCGAACAGTTCACGGAGCGCGGCTGGGACTCCGTCATCGACCGCCAACCCCGGTTGGGCATATCCGAGTTCTGCGGCATCAAGGACGCCACGGTGGAGTTCGTCCACGACTCCCTGAGCGCCGGCCCCCTCGCGCTCACCGCGGCCGACGCCGCCCTCACCGCCTTCCTCGGCGCGCCTGCCCATGCTGTCGAACCTGTCGCACCTGTTCAATGACCGTGCGGGCGACGCCAGGACACCTGACGACACGTACCACCACCGCGGCACCGCCGCACAACCCACAATCGAAGGAGCCACCACACATGAGCGACAACCGCACCCTCACCAACCCTGCCGGACTGCACGATCCCACCCCGTTCGGATACAGCCATGCCGCCTCCGCACCCGGCGAGTCGGTGTTCATCGGCGGTCAGTACGCCTCCGACGAAAGCGGCCAGGTCGTTCCCGGCGACTTCGCCGCCCAGGTCGAACGCTCCGTCGCCAACCTGCGCATCGCGCTCGCCGGCGTCGGTCTCGGCCTGGAACATGTCGTACGACTCGGCTCGTACATCGTCGACCACGACCTGGAGAAGCTGGAGATCCTCGGCAAGGCGCTGCACGGCGCCTGGGCCGACCGGCTGCCCGCCCAGACACTCGTCGGGGTCGCCGCGCTCGCGCTGCCCGGGATGCTCTTCGAGATCGACGCGGTCGCGGTCCGCCCGATCGAGAAGACCGACGCCTGATCCGGGACGGGATCCTGATGGACGGGCACGTCAGTCGGTGACGACCGCCGTGTTCTGGCCGACGGTCAGCAGCCAGCGGCCGTCGGCCTGCCGGGAGACGACGTACAGCGGAGCGCCCTCGCTCTCCTCCCCCGCGGCCAGGTAACGCTGACGGACCTTGACCGCCGCGACATCGGGGCGGATGAAGAACACGTGGATCACCTCGTAGGTGACCTTGCCGTCCCAGTTCGCCGCAGGGAGCACCTCGCGGGTGAACTCCGAGATCGCGTCGAGTCCGATGAGGACCTTGCCGTGGGCCGTCGTCCATACCGCGTCCGGGTGGAAGAGGCCGAGGAACTCCTCGGGGTCCTTGTTCCGCTGGGAGCGCTCGACGGTGGCGACGAGTTCGGTGATTGCTTCGATGGCTGCCGCGTGGGCCGTGGATTCCGTGGTCATGTGGATCATCGTTGTACTTCAAGTGGGGTTCAAGTCAAGCGGGTGATCGCATCGCAATGCGAGCACCGGACGGCATGGGCAGGTCTTCGAACCGCCCAGCGCACTCGCCGCGTTCCGCCCGCTCAATGGCCGCCGTTGTTCGAATCCGGCCGGAGCTGTGGCAAGATTGTTGTCTTACGACAACAGATCACTTGGAGCGACCGTGGAATCCATGTTCGCCCCCGTTCCACGGGGCGCCCGCCTGACGGTTTCCCTCACCCTGGGCGAACCCAGTGTCGTCACGGTCGCCGGAGAAGTCGACCTCGACGGGGTCGGTCCCGTGCGGGACGCGGTGGATCGCGCCCTGGACCATCACCCGCATCTGGTCTTCGACCTGGCCGGCGTGAGCTTCGGCGACTCCACCTTCCTCAGCACCCTTCTGCAGGCCCGCCTCCACGCGCTGGAGCGCTCCGGGAGCGTGATCCTGCTGGCTCCCAGCACCCCGGTTCTGCGTGTCCTGACCATCACCGGCGCCCTGGAGTTGTTCCCGGTCATGAACCAGGAAGAACGCCGACAGGCGGAACCCCGCCGGGACCTCGGCGTCAGCTAGCCGGGTGCGCTTGTCGCCGCGCGTGTTCGATCTCGTTGATGTGATTCTCCGTCCACTCGCGGAGCGCACTGATGGGCTCGGCCAGGCTGCGGCCGAGCGATGTGAGGTCGTAGTCGACCCGGGGCGGGATGGTGGGATGGATCGTGCGGGTGACGAACCCGTCGGCCTCGAGACTGCGCAGGGTTTGGGTCAGCATCTTCTGCGAGACGCCCTCGATGCGTCGACTCAGGTCGGTGTGTCGCATGGTGCCCCCAATGAGGGCGTCCACGACCAGGATCGTCCACTTGCCTGCGATGTGGTCGAGCACCTGGCGGGTCGGGCACTTCGCCGAGAAGGCGTCGGCCGGCAGTCCTGAGGACTCCACGATGGTCTTCATGAAGGGAGAGTAGGGCACTAGTGCTGAATTCCTCAAAGGCAGTAGACGTAGCGTCGGCGTAGGTGTCGGGTGGGTGGGGCGGGTCTGCCCCAGATCCAGGGTTTGGCGCGGGCGTTGAGTTGGGTTGTCGCGAGTTCGGTGGCG
>NZ_JAPVLS010000113.1:0-26080 GCF_027158125.1 Streptomyces sp. H39-C1 | reverse complement strand
CGGGCGCACCGCTCAGGCCGGTCTGATGCTGAACGGCTGTGTGCGGCACGGCCGCGTGCGGGACGGCCGCGTGCGGGACGGCCGCGTGCGGGACGGCCGTGTGCGGGACGGCCGTGTGCGGGACGGCCGTGTGCGGCGCCGCCGCCGGGAGTACCTGCGCGACCAGGCCGGCCGGTGGCACCAGCAGCGGCAGCCCGCCGAGCAGCCGGTTCATCGGCAGCAGTTCGCCGATCTGTCCGCCGCAGGCGGCGCAGCCGCGTACGTGCCGGGCCAGCCGCTTGCGCCACAGCGGGCTCGGCGTTCCGTCCCAGTCACGGGTGAGGGCGGCCAGTTCCGTGCAGCTGCCCGGATGCCCGACGTGGTGGAGCGCGCGCACCACCGAGCGGGCGGTCTCCATCTGTTCCTTCATCCGCTGGACGCGTACCGCGGCATGGCGCCCCGACAGGCCGAGGGCGAGGGTCAGTTCGGCCCGGTCGAGTTCACCTGTCTGTTCCAGCCACCACAGGGCGAGCAGTTCCTGGTCGTCGCCGTCGAGCCAGCGGGTGGCCTCGGCCACCTCCCGGCGCTGGTCGGTGAGGCGCAGCCGCAGGATCGTGAGCGCGGCGAAGTCGGAGCCGGGATCGGGCAGTTGCTCAGCGGCCTCCAGATCGGCCCGGCGATGGCGCGCGGCACGGTGCTGCTGCTCCAGGTCACGCACCTGATGGACGGCGATGGCGACCATCCAGGAGCGGAAGGACCGCGGATCCCGCAGATCGGGCAGCCCGCGCACGATCCGCAGCAGCGTTTCCTGGACCACGTCGTCGACGTCGCTGTGTCCGTTCAGCGCCCGTCCGACGATGTTGTAGACGAGCGGGACGCAGTCGGCGAGCAGCTCGTCCAGCGCCCGCCGGTCGCCGCCCCGGGCCGCGATCACCGTGCCGGTGTCCGGTCCGCCGCTCCGCTCGGTTCCTCGCATCGCGCTGTGCTCCCTGTCGTTCGCCCGTTGCCCCGCCCCCGCGCGCCGTCCGCCGGGATCGGCACTTGTCCGCCGTTCAGGAGACTCCCGCACGGCGACGGGACAACAGAAAACGCCGGGGTTCCCGAACCGGGGGCGCTGCCGCCCCAGTGTGCGGCAGGGAGCACCGGCGGTCACGCCCTGGGTCGGTCGCCCGGCATGTAGTGCTGCGGCAGGTGCCGTTCATCGGCCGGCGGGAGGTTGCGGAGCGGAGTGTGCACGGTGGGTGCGCCCAGCGGCAGCCGGCCGCTCTCCCGCCGCCAGCCGGCCCGCGCCCGGGGGTGGAAGCGGCGCTCGTGCGGCACAAGCCGCATGCCCCGGTTCACGAGATGTCCGAGGGCACGGAGTCTGCGCTCGTCGCGCGGCGTCCAGTCGTAGCCGAGCCGCTCCCGTACGGCCTGCGGATACATGCCGACCGTCATCCAGAGGGTCAGCCGGGCGAGGGGTATCCGGGCCACGTCCCACACCGGAACCGGCAGCAGACGCAGGGCGGGTGGTCTGGTGACCGCGCCCAGGTCGAGGACCTGCCGGGTGGGCTCGTTGTCCTCCAGCACCTCGGCGCACATGTGGCTCCAGTACGCCTGGAAGTCCTCCCAGGTCGCGGGAACGGGCTTCATGCTCACCCCGTACAGCGCGTACCAGCGCACATGTTCGTCGAAGAGCTGCCGTCGCTGCGCCTCGGTGAGCCCGCCGCCGAAGTACTCCGCGACATGCATGGTCAGGACGAAGAACGTCGCGTGCGCCCAGTAGAACGTGCCGGGGTTGAGTGCGTGGTACGGGCGGCCGGAGCGGTCCACGCCCTTGATCGTGTCGTGGTAGCCGCGGACGGTCCGCGCGGTCTCGGCGGCGCGCGGGCCGTCGTAGACGACGCCGCCGATCGGATAGAGCGAGCGGTACAGCCGCTCCCAGCGCTCCTCGAAGAAGCGCGAGTGCTCGGCGACTCCGGCGCCGAGTTCGGGGTGCATGTTCTGCATCGAGCCTGCCCAAGGGGCGAGCAGCAGGGAGCGCCAGTCTCCGAAGTACTTCCAGGTGAGTGATTCCGGTCCGAGCGGTAAGACGTCCGACACGGTGCACCTCCAACTGATGACGGGTGTCATCAGAATAGGATGCCCAGATTAGAATGTGCGGACGGGTGTCGTCAACACAGCTACGAGGAGACCCTGTTGAGCGATCGCACCTGGGGCGGCAGCACGCTGGCCGCCCGCCGTGAGACGCGCCGCGAGACGCTGCTCGCGACCGCCCTGAGCCTCGCCGGCGAGGACGGCAGCGCGGCCGTGACCGTCCGTTCCGTCTGCCGCCGCGCGAAGTTGACCGACCGCTACTTCTACGAGAGCTTCGCCGACCGCGACGCGCTGCTGCTCGCCGCCTTCGAGCGCGTCGCCACCGAGGCCCGCGCCACGCTCGCGGACGCCGTCGCCCGCACCTCGCCGGAACCGGAGGCCCGTGCCCGCGCCGCCGTCGAGGCGTTCGTCGCGCTCGTCCTGGACCACCCGCACAAGGGGCGGCTGCTCCTCCTCGAACCGTTCGCCGATCCCGTCCTGGGCGAGCACAGCCACCGATGGATGCCGTCCTTCACCGACCTCATCGACGGCCAGCTCGCGGACGGCACGGACGACTCCGGCCGCCGGATGACCGCCTACGCCCTGGTCGGCGGCCTGGCCAACCTGTTCGCCGGCCACCTCCGCGGCACTCTGGACGTCTCGCGCGAACGCCTCGTCGACCACAGCGTCCAACTGGTCCTCGCCGCCCACGCGGCGACCACCCGGCCGGACCGCACCGGCGCGCGATCCGCCAAGCTCTGACGGCGGTCCGCTATCCCGTCGTGCAGGCGACGGACAGCCGGCCCGCCGCGTCCGCGAGGGGCTTCACATCCGGGCCCTTACCGTCCTTGGCACGCTCCCTCGCGCTGCCGAGCGCGGCGGACAGATCGTCGAAGGCCTTGCGGACCTCCACATGGACGCTGTTGCCCCCGACCTCCTGGAGGTCCTTCTCCAGCTTGGACAGGGACGCGGAGGTGTCCTGGCGGCGGCTCTGCTCCGACACTTGGCCGATATTGGTGGCCGTCGACTGCAGGTCCTGCACATCCCCGGCGATCCGGGCGGCGATCTTGGCGCAGTCGAGCGCCTTGTCCATGCCGCCGCAGGCTGCCACCACGGGGACGGCCAGGAGCAGGGCGAGTACGGCGGCCCATGGGCGCGTCAACCTCTGGGGCATGTGCGGGACTCCTCACCGAGGGGCACGGCGGACTGCCCCCACCACTCTTGCACCGCTCACCTCGAACGGTACTCAAGTGCGCTGCCTCGACCGGCCGGAACGGGACACCGGACCGGTGCCCCTCCAGCGGCCGGGGCACCGGCTCAGGCAACCACCTCGGCGAGGAGCTCGTCCTCGGAACTGCCGCGCTTCCAGTAGCCGGTGAAGGTGATCGCCCGCCGGTCGAACCCGCGCTCGGAGACGAGATGGCGGCGCAGCGCCTTGACCGTCCCCGACTCCCCCGCGATCCAGGCGTACCGCGTGCTCCCGGGCAGTTCCGCCGCGCGCACCGCCTCCAGGACCGGAGGCGCGGCGTCGCCGATGAGCCAGGTCACCACGGTGTCGGCCCGGCTGGGCAGTTCGCGGCGGTCGTCCGCGTGCGGGATCTCGATCCAGACCTTCGCGGGCAGGTCGGGCGGCAGCCAGGCCAGGATGCCGGCGACGGCCGGCAGGGCGGTGGCGTCGGCCGTGAGCAGGACCGCGTCGGTACCGGGCGGCGGCCGGAAGTCGATGCCCCCGTTGTCCTCCTCGACCGCGCCGAGGATGGTGACCCGGTCGCCGGGGCGGGCGGCCTGCGCCCAGCGGGAGGCAGGACCGATGTCGCCGTGCAGCGCGAAGTCGACGTCCAGTTCGGCGGGCCGGCCGTCCGGCTCCCCCGCGTCGCGCAGTTCGGCGACGGTGTAGGTGCGCATGAGGCCGCGGACCTCGGGGTCGAGGGCACGCCAGGCCGTGAACCAGTCGGGGTCGGACGGGTCGGGCATGACCGGGGCGTCCTGGCCGCGCTGCGGCAGGAACAGCTTGAACCGCTGGTCCCGGCCGCCGGAGGCGAGCAGGGCCAGGTCGGTGCCGCCGAAGGTGACCCGCACGAAGTCGGGTGCGCGCCGGGCCGTCCGCAGGACCCGCAGCGCGAAGAACCGGAAGGGCAGTTCGCTCATGCGACCTTCACCGCCTTCTCGACCGCGGCGGCCAGCCGCTCGATCAGCGGGGCCGCGCCGGCGTAGGAGAAGCGCGGTTCACTGGCCCACGGGGTGATCTGGCCGGCCTTGACGGCGGGGAGCTGGGCCCAGGTGGGCTTCGCGGCGAGGTCCTTGGGCTGGAGCGCGGCCGTGCGGTCGTCGAGCAGGATCAGGTCGGCGGGGTACTTGTCGGCGTTCTCCCAGCTGAGGTTCTCGAAGAAGCCGCCGGTGACCTTGCCGGGCGTGATGATGTCCACGCCGAGGGAGCGGAAGTAGCTCAGGTCCGCGTAGACGCCGGGCGTGGAGACGTACAGCAGGTCGGCGCTGCCGGAGGCGGCGAGGACCTTGAGGCCGCCCTTGGCCTTGGCCGCGCGGCGCAGGGTCTCGGCGGCCTTCTCGAAACGGGCCTTGGCGTCGGTGACCTTCGCGGCCTTCAGGTCGGCGCCGAGGGACGCGGCGAGTTCGGCGTAGCGCCGGATCGGCTCGGTGAGGCTGACACCGGCGACGGTGAAGGCGACGCTCGGCGCCAGCGAGAGGATCTTCTTCTTGCTGTCGTCCGGCACGTACCACAGGGCGTCGGGCTGGTACATGTTGGTGACCAGCAGGTCGGGAGCAAGAGCCGCGTACTTCTCGACGTTGAACTCGCCCCAGGCGTTGCCCAGGACGGTCACCTTGGCGACATCGAGGTCGCCGGCCTGGGGATCGGCCTTGCCGTCCTTGAGCTTGGTGGGGCCGAAGACCCCGACGCACTCGACACCGAAGTCGTGCAGGGCGGCCGCGGCCGCGGTGAAGGCCACCACGCGCGCGGGGGTGCCGGCCGACTTGGCCGTCGCACCGCGGTCGTCCCGGAAGCTCCACGGTCCCTTGGCCCGGTCCGGCTCCGAGGTCGTTCTCCCGCCGCCGCCCCCGCAGGCGGCGACGAGCGCGCCCAGGCCGAGGGCGCCGCCCGCGGTGAGCAGGGCGCGGCGGGAGGGGGACGCGGAGCGGGGGGTGTGCATGGCGAGCGCTTCTCTCTCGGGGAGGTGATGTGAGGGTAGGCTAACCTAACTGCATGTTGGCAGACAGTCCCGCCCACGCACCGGCGGCCGAGAGAGCCGCCCCCCGGCGGCATGACGCGACCCGCGCCGCGGGGCTGCTCGCAGCGACCGGCGTCCTGGTGCTGATCGCGGTCGCGAGCGTCGCGACCGGCGCCAAACCGATCCCGCTCGACCAGGTCTGGCACGGGCTGTTCCACAGCACCGGCACGAGCACCGATGTCGTCGTCCGCGAACTGCGGGTGCCGCGCACCCTGCTCGGGCTGCTGGTCGGCGCCGGGCTCGGACTGGCGGGCGCCATCATGCAGGCGCTGACCCGCAACCCGCTGGCCGACCCCGGGCTGCTCGGCGTCAACGCCGGGGCCTCGGCCGCCGTCGTCTCGGCCATCAGCTTCCTGGGCGTCACCTCGCTGACGGGGTACGTCTGGTTCGCCTTCCTCGGCGCCGCTGCCGTATCGGTCCTGGTGTACGCGCTCGGCGGCAGCCGGGGAGCGACCCCGGTGCGGCTGGCACTGGCCGGCACCGCCCTCACCGCCGCGCTCTACGGCTACGTCAACGCCGTCGAACTGCTGGACACCGCGGCCCTGGACACCATGCGCTTCTGGACGGTCGGTTCGCTCGCGTCCGCGACCATGACCGTCGTCGCCCAGGTCGCGCCGTTCATCGGCGCCGGAGTGCTGCTCGCCCTCGCCCTGGCCCGCCCGCTCAACGCGATCGCACTCGGCGACGACACCGCACGGGCCCTGGGCACCTCGCTGACCCGGACCCGTGTGCTGGCGATGGCCGCCATCACCCTGCTGTGCGGGGCCGCGACCGCCGCCTGCGGGCCGATCGTCTTCATCGGTCTGATGGTGCCGCACATCGTCCGCTCGATCACCGGCCCCGACCTGCGCTGGACGCTTCCGTACGCCGCGATCCTGTCGCCCGTCCTGCTGCTCGGCGCGGACATCGCCGGCCGGCTGGTCGCACGCCCCGGCGAGCTGCAGGCCGGCATCATCACCGCCCTGATCGGCGGGCCCGTCTTCATCCACCTTGTACGCCGCCGAAGGATGGCCCAGCTGTGAGAGGTTCCGTACTGCGCTCCCGGGGCGGGCTGTCGGTCCGCCTCGACACCCGGGCCGCCGGTGTCGTCCTGCTGCTCGCCGTCCTGGCGGCGGCACTCGCGGTGGCGCTCATCGGCACCGGGGACTACCCGATGTCACCCGGTGAGGTGCTCAGCACCCTGACCGGGGGCGGCACCGCCGCCCAGGAGTTCATCGTCAACGATGTACGGCTGCCGCGCGTCCTGGTCGGGCTGCTCGTCGGCGCGGCCCTGGGCATCGCCGGCGCGGTGTTCCAGAGTGTCTCCCGCAATCCGCTCGGCAGTCCCGACGTGATCGGTCTCGGCCAGGGCGCCGCGGCCGGCGCGCTCACCGTCATCGTGCTCTTCCACGGCGGAACGTACGCCGTCACGGGCGGGGCCTTCGCCGGGGCGCTGGTCACCGGGACCGCCGTCTATCTGCTGGCGTGGAAACGCGGCATCCACGGGTACCGCCTCGTCCTCGTCGGAATCGGCGCGGCGGCCGTGCTCGGCGCGGTCAACGGCTATCTGCTCACCCGGGCCGACTACGTCGACGCCGCCCGCGCCGTCGTCTGGCTGACCGGGTCGCTCGACGGCCGGGACTGGACGCAGGTCTGGCCGCTGCTCATCACCTGCGCGGTCCTCGTCCCGCTGGTGCTCGGCCGCGGCCGGGCGCTGCGCATGATCGAGCTGGGCGACGACGCCGCGTACGCGCTGGGGGTCCGGGTGGAACGCACCCGGCTGGTGCTGATGTCCGCCGCTGTCCTGCTCACCGCGGCCGCCACCGCCGCCGCGGGCCCGGTCGCCTTCGTCGCCCTCACCGCGCCGCAGCTCGCCCGCCGGCTCACCCGCTCCGCCGGCCCCAACCTCCTGGCTGCCGCCTGCATGGGCGCCGCGCTGCTGGTCGGCGCCGACTGGGCGGCCCAGCGGCTGTTCGGCGACCGCCTGCTGCCGGCCGGCGTGGTCACCGGGATGCTCGGCGGTGGCTATCTGCTGTGGCTGCTGGTCACCGAACGCAAGGCGGGCCGGATATGACACCCGCGAAGAACACCGACAACCGTCCCGCCGGGAAGGACCCCATGCAGCACCGTGCCGAAGCCCCGCGGCTCACCGCCGAGGGCCTCACCCTCGCCTACGACGAGCGCGTCATCGCCGAGGACCTCTCGGTCGCGATCCCCGACGGCTCCTTCACCGTCATCGTCGGCCCGAACGCCTGCGGCAAGTCGACCCTGTTGCGCGCCCTGTCGCGGATGCTCAGGCCCACGGCGGGTTCCGTGCTGCTCGACGGGCAGGCGATCGGATCGCTCCCCGCGAAGAAGGCCGCACGGATCCTCGGGCTGCTCCCCCAGACCTCGGTCGCGCCCGACGGCATCACCGTCGCCGACCTCGTCGCGCGCGGCCGCTATCCACACCAGGGGCTGCTGCGCCAGTGGTCGCGGGACGACGAACGGATCGTCGACGAGTCGATGGCCGCCACCGCCGTCGGCGACCTCGCCGACCGCTATGTCGACGAGCTCTCCGGCGGGCAGCGCCAGCGCGTCTGGATCGCCATGGCGCTCGCCCAGCAGACCCCGCTGCTGCTGCTCGACGAGCCGACGACGTACCTCGACATCCAGCACCAGATCGAGATCCTCGACCTCTGCGCCGATCTGCACGAGCAGCAGGGCCGCACCCTCGTCGCCGTCCTCCACGACCTCAACCACGCCGCCCGGTACGCCACGCACCTCATCGCGCTGCGGGACGGAAAGGTCGTGGCCGAGGGCGCACCGCGGGACATCGTGACCGCGGACCTGGTGGAACGGGTCTTCGGGCTGCGCTGCCAGGTCATCGGCGACCCCGAGACCGGCACCCCGCTCGTCGTCCCCACCGCGCGCCGCACCCGTACGGCGGGTGCGGCGCCCGTGGCGGTGAGCGGCTGAGGCGGGGCCCGGTCAGGGTGAGGTCACTCGTCCGCGACCCAGCTGCCGTGGAAGCCGAGCGGCACCCGTGCCGGCAGATGGATGCGGGCGAGCGGCTTCCCGGTGAAGTCCTGCGCGGACAGGATCACCAGGTCGGACGCTCCGCGGTCCGGGTTGTGCACATACGCCAGCGTGTAGCCGTCGTCCTCGGCCGCCGTCGGGTGCGGATCGCAGCCGTGCCGGGAGACGAAGACCGCCTCACCGGCCGCGGCGTCCTTCGGCAGCCGGTGCACCTGTGAGGTGCCGCGGACCAGGTCCTGCTTGATCAGCGCGTTGCTGAACGACTCGTCGGGCGGGACGCCGTCGACCGTCTCGTAGGCCGTGAACATCGCGGCGGCCGCCGCCGAGTAGCCGTACCGGTGCCGCCGGGAGACCATCGTCTCGTTGACCCGGGGGAACTCCTGCGGGCGGTCGTCGAGTCGGGCGAACCGCACCTGGCCGTGCGCCAGGTCGATGGTCCACCGGTTCAGTGACGGGGTGCTGAACGACGAGGGACCGTCGGAGCCCCGCCCGTCGACGTAGAAGGGGGCCGGGTAGGTGGTGATGTCCACGACCACCGAGTCGCCCTCGTCGTAGGCGTTGAGGGTGTGCGAGTGGAAGTAGGGCGGCACCTCGAACCAGCGGATCCGCCCGCCGTCGCGCGGCAGCACCCCGACCCGTGACGGATGGTTGTCGTTCCAGATGTACGGCACCAGCTTGCCCGCCTCCGCGGCCACCGGGTCGAACGTGACGGGGATGTCGAAGATGATCACGTACTTCCTGGTGAGCGCGAAGTCGTGCATCATCGGGCTGTCCGCCACCGGGATCCGGGTGGTCCTGACCACCCGTCCCGCATGGTCGACCACGAGGTGCCGGATGTGGTCCCACGTCGGGTAGTAGGTGACGGCGTGCAGCTCACCGGCGTGGGCGTCGTACTTGGTGTGCGCGGTGTACGGGCCGTTCAACGTCCCGCCGAAGTCGTACGTGCCGACGGTGTTGAGTTCCTCGTCGAGCTCGTAGGGCAGCGGCCCGCTCTCCTGCAGCGCCAGCACGCGGCCCTTGTGCGCGATGACATGGGTGTTGTTCGCGAAGTCGTTCTCCGGAACCGGACCGTGGTACGGCTCGCCCAGCTTCTTGGCCACACCGGACGAACGGATCCAGCGGTTGCGGTACCACTCGGCTCGGCCGTCGCGCAGCCGGACGCCGTGCACCATGCCCTCGCCGAGCATGAAGTGATGCGCCCGGGGGTCCTCGAGACCGAGTACGTTCGGGCCGTTCCGCAGATAGCGGCCGTTCAGTTCACGGGGGACGCGGCCGGTGACCGGCAGGTCGAACGCCGTCACCTCCTTCGTCACCGGTGCGAAGGCCCCCTGGAGGAACGGGAAGCTGCTGCCGCCACCCGCCCCTGCCCTCGTCGCCGCGCCGGCCGACGTCAGCCCGGCGGACCCGCCGCCGACCAGCTGTGCCGCGAAACCCCCCGCCGCCACGATCGCCGCGCTGCGTACTACGTCCCGTCGAGTGTGACCCTTCATCGCTGGACTCCCCGTGCTCGCTCGTACTTGCTGACATGCACGAGTCTGCGACAGGAAGACGGCCAGGTCAGTGGGGTTGGGCACCCGGCGATGGTGGTGCCGGACCCCCTATCGGCGCGTGGGGTCCGAGCCCCGCGTCAGGCGGCGGGCAGGCGCCGGCCCGGACGGCGGAAGTGCTCGTACGGCGGGTGCGCCTTGAAGCAGATGTCGAACTGCATGCGGTGGACCGACGGGTCCGGCCGCAACTCCCAACTGAGCATGGAGACCAGGACCGAGTGGCCTTTGGGAACGTTCTCCTCCCGCAGCCCCCGTCCCGCCGCGAACTCGAACTGGGTGGAGGCCGAGGCGAGGACGTCCCGGCTGCCGGTCAGGAAGAGGGTGCTCGCGTGCACGGCGGGACGCAGCCAGTCCCGGTTCTCGTCGTCGTTCCTCCGCTCCAGCCAGGTGGCGTGGTCGCGGTTGGTCCGGGCCTCGTCGGTGCGCACGGTGACCGGTCTGCCGTTGACCAGCCTGCGCCGCAGCTCGGGCCACTTCGTGACGCGCAGTCCCAGCGAGTGATGGACCAGGACCAGGTCGACCCGGCCGCCGCAGCTCTCGATGAGGTTCTCGTACTCCCCCAGGGGCGTGCCTTTGCGCAGCGGCACATGCACGATCGTGCGGGGCGAGTACGCCGCGAACGAGAACAGCGCCGCGAGCCGCGCCAGCCCCTCATGGTCACCGATCAGACAGCCGTACCCGTCCGGATTGCCGAGCGCCGTGTGCCGCAGCGGTTCCCACGGCTGGACGACGCGGTACTCCACCGGCCCGATCCGGGGCCGGAACTCCCGCACCTTCAGCTGCATCCGTGGTCTCCCATGAGCCCAGACTGGCGCCCGGCGGCAATTCTCCGCAAGGCGATTTCGGCAGGATGTCGGCGACGACGTCCGAGGACGACCGCATGACATCGGCGATGAACCGGCGCCGCGGCAGCCCGAGATCGCGCAGCGCCGACCCGTGGTCCCAGGCGACGACGACGGTGGCACCGAGCAGCAGCAGCCGCCAGCCGGTCATCACGAGGACGCGCAGCGCCCCGGGCAGTACGCCGAGCGCCTCCCGCAGCCGCAGACAGTGGAACGGGACGTGCCGCCGCTCGTCCGCCAGGATCCGCGCCGCGACCTCGCCGACCAGCGGGTCCCCGGCGCCTTCGCTGACGGCCCGGTAGTACCGCAGGGCCACGACCTCGGCGATCATCAGGACCAGCAACTCAAGTCTCAGGCCGAGCAGTCTGCGCAGCCGGACGAAGACCGAGTCGCTCCAGTGGGCCGCGATGGTCGGCATCCCGCCCGCGCCGAGCAGCAGCGCCAGCAGTCGCGCGTGGTTCTGCTCCTCCGCCACGAACAGCCGGACCGCAGCGGCGTAGTCGCGGTCCCCGGCCTCGTCGGCCTTGCGGATCAGATTCGCTCCGTCGCCGTCCTCGCCGACCTGGAAGCGCTGCAGGCTGCGCGCGAGCGGCCCCGGCAGGCTCGCGCCGGCCGCCCAGTCCGGTTCGCCCTGTGCGCGCCGGCGCTCGATTTCGGCCTCGAATCCCCGTGTCCAGCCGGCGAATGTGGTCACGCTCATGCTGCCCCCGCTCATGCGTCATCTCCGGTGCGATGACGAGGAACATAACATTGAACGTGTTCAAATCCTATGGCGGACCGAACCCGGCACGCAGGAGGCATGACGCGGAGGCGGGCGTCGGCCGCAAAGGCGCGGGCGGGTGGACCACACCCCCGTGTTGGTCCCCCCGCCGGCCTGCCGACCCTTCCCCCGCTGTCCTGAAACGGTTGCTCGGTCGGCGGTGCCCAGCCTCATGGAGGGGGGTGGAGGCCGCAACTCCTTCCATCACGTTCGAAGTGAGGGCGCGGCGGAGCCCCGGTCGTCGGTCGACGACCGGGGCTCGGAAGGACGGTTGATCAGGTGCCGTAGACCTCGAATTCGTAGATCCGGGCCGCGGTGTCGGTGTTCTGGGTGGGCGTGATGACGGCGAGACGGGCGTAGCGGGCGGTGGCGGTGAAGGGGTTGCTGGTGACGTCGGAGGTGTTGCCGCGCACCTGGGCCACCGGGGTCCAGGTGGTGCCGTCCGTGGAGACCTGCAGATCGAAGTCCTTGGTGTCCCAGCCCGCCGACTCCCCGCCGGCGCCGGCGTGCCGCACGGTGATCGAGCTCAGCGCGTGCGATCCGCCGAGGTCGACCTGGAGGGTCTTGGTTCCGGCGGCGCCCGAGCACCACTTGTCGGTGTTGCCTCCGGAGACGCTGCCGTTGACCGCCTTGTCAGGTGTCTCGGTGGTGTTGCAGGAGGCGGACCCGGTGGCGGGCCGGTTCAGCGCCAGGTTGGCCGGGCCGCTGCTGCCGCCCCCGTAGACCTCGAGTTCGTAGATCCGCACGGCGGTGGCTCCGCTGTTGCCGGGTGTGGTGACGGCGAGTTTGACGTAGCGGGCCTGCCGGGCGGCGATGGTGTTGTACGTCCTGCTGGACCGGGAACCGGTGACGGTCGTCGCGGTGGACCACGTCGTGCCGTCGGTGCTGGTCTGGATCTGGTAGGCACCGGTGTTCCAGGCGGTGTTCTCGCCGCCCAGTCCGGCGTGCTTGAGGACGAACGAGGAGACCGTCTGCACGGAACCGAGGTCGACCTGCATCGCCGGGCTCGTCGAGTTCGTGCACCACTTGCTGTTGTTCTTCAGCGTGCCGTCGACGGCCTTGTCCGCCGACTCCGCCGCCGCGCAGGGGGTCGAGGCGGTGGTCACCGGCTTGCCCTGGGCGAGATTCGCACCCAGTTCGGGAGCGGCCGGGACCGAGGTCCCGCCGTCCTGGAAGGACGGCGGCGCGTCGTTGGCGCCGGTGCCCCAGGTGGCGCTCGGCGTTCCGCCCATCGTGTAGTTCAGCGTCCCGCCGCCCGCCACGTCCGGGTAGCGCAGGTAATTGTGGCTGGTGGACGTGCCGTTGACGCTCAGGCCCTGGACGTAGTTCCCGGAGCCCGAGGAGTTGATGGTGATGTCCCCGGCGGCCCGCTGGATCGTGATGGAGGGGAACGTCGGGCCGTGCACGGCGAGCGTGTCGGCGCCGGGGGTGGCCGGGTACATGCCGAGCGCCGCCCAGACGTACCAGGCGGAGGTCGCACCCAGGTCGTCGTTGCCGGGCAGTCCGCCCGGTCCGGTGGTGAACGACTCGGTCATCACCTTGCGCACCGCGTCCGAGGCGCCGGACGGGTGCCGGGCGTAGTCGTACGCCCACGGCACACCGTGTTCCGGCTCGTTGCCGATGTAGTAGTACGGCCGGCTCTGCCCGGCGTTGACCTCGGTGAAGTGGTGGTCCAGTCGCTGCACGGCGGTCTGCCGGCCACCCATCGAGTTGATGAGGTCGGCGAAGTCGTAGGTGACCATCCAGGTGTACTGGGCCGCGTTGCCCTCGGTGAAGGTGGACTGGCTGGCCGGGTCGAGGGGCCAGGGCCAGCTGCCGTCACTGTTGCGCGGGTGCACGAAACCCGACTCGGTGTT
Source organism: Streptomyces sp. H39-C1 (assembly GCF_027158125.1). Lineage (NCBI taxonomy): Bacteria > Bacillati > Actinomycetota > Actinomycetes > Kitasatosporales > Streptomycetaceae > Streptomyces > Streptomyces sp. H39-C1. The sequence continues at coordinate 12,799 of NZ_JAPVLS010000113.1, read as the reverse complement.
GAACGTGTTGCGCCACCACTGGGCGCGCGTCATGTGTGTGTTGTAGCTCGTCGTGTTGCCCAGCGACTTGGCGAACTGCGCCGTCGCGAAGTCGGAGGCCGAGTACTCCAGCGAGTCCGACGGGTCACCGTTGATGTAGTGCAGGCTGGTGAACGTGGACTGCCGGCCGCGGATCGCGGTGCCCTGGGTGGTACCGCCGTTGGAGGACTTCTCCATCAGTGTCAGCGCGGCGGCGGTGTCGAAGTCACGGGCGCCGAAGGCGTACATGCTGCTCACGATGATGGGTCCTGGATCGCCCGTCATCACGAAGTCCTCGTTCGTCTGCTGCGACCATTTGGGCAGCAGGCCGCCCTGCTGGCCGTCGAGGACCATGGACTTGGCGATGTCACTCGCCTCGGTCGGCGCGATCAGCGCGATGAGGGCCGCCCAGGAGCGGTAGATGTCCCAGCCGGAGTAGTTCTGGTAGACCGGGTGGGCGGAGTTGTGCACCGCCCCGTCGAAGCCGCGGTAGTCACCGTTGACGTCACTGGAGATGTTCGGGCTCTGGAAGACGTGGTAGAGCGAGGTGTAGAACTTCTGCAGCTCGGTGGCGCCGCCGCTGGAGACCTGGACCCGGTTGAGGATCTGGTTCCAGGAGGTGTCCGCCGCGGTGCGTACGGCGTTGAAGTCCCAGCCGTTGTTCTCCGTGGTGAGGTTGGTCTTCGCGTTCGCGACGCTGACGTAGGACAGGGCGACCTTGAACTGGACGTTCTGACTGGCCGTGGTGTCGAAGGTGACATAGGCGCCGGTGTTGGTGCCGTTGGCGCTCGCCGAGCCCGCGGTGACCGTGCCGCCGCTCCAGGTGCCGAAGCCGGTGGGGGCCTTGTCGAAGCGGATGTCGAAGAAGATCTGGTACGTCTTCGACGAGCCGCAGAAGCCGCCCGCGGTGACGCTGCCGCTGACCTCCGAGCCGCTGATCTGGACCGAGCCGCTGCGGTTGCCGGTGGCGCTGCGGCTGGTGTTGATCAACAGCCGGGAGGTGGTGCCGGCCGGGTAGACGAGCTTGCCCATGCCGGTGCGCGTGGTCGCGGTCAGCTCGACGTTGGTGGCGTACTTGTCCAGCCGGTTCTTGTAGTAGCCGGGCGCGGCGGCCTCGTTCGCCTTCGTGTAGCCGGACGCGTAGCTGGTCCAGCTGGTGCCGGGTGAGGCGCCGAGCGCTCCGGTGACCGGGAGCATCGGGAGGTCCTCGTTGTTCGAGCAGCCCGCACCGTCGAAGTGGGTGGCGCTGAAGTCCTCGATGGTGGTGTCCGAGGCGCGGTAGCCGGACGGTGAGGCGGTCGGGGTGTCCGGGCTCAGCTGGACGCCGCCGAACGGGACCACGGCGCCCGGATAGGTGCTTCCGCCGGCGCCGCCCGGCACCGGGTTGGGCGCGGTGCTGTCGTCGGTGCCGATGAACGGGTCGACGTACTGGGTCGGGTTGGACACGGCGGCGTGCGCCGGGGGCGAGGCGAACGCGACCGCGCCGACCGCGGTCAGCAGCAGGCAGGAGAAGGCCACACCGAGTCTCAGCAGCGGGGTCGCCCGTTCGGGTGGTGGATTGACGCCCGGGGCAGCACAGTGCCGGACGGAATGCGATCGGAGCACGGAGAACCACCTTGTCGTGGGGGAGGCCGCTCGCCGCGGGGCCAGCGTCCTGAAGGCACGGAGGATGCTCGAAGTGCATGTGAACGTTATCAATCGAAACAGGATTCTTGACGTGTCCCTGATTCCCTGTCAAGAGTGCTCACTGCGCCGCGAATCGCGAGATTGTCCGGACCTGGGCGGCTAAATCGCACCTGTGCGCAGAGTATTGACACGACATCAGGCCACCCCCACAATCCGGGAATCGCTGAGAACGTTACCAAGGCCCGGGGAGGCTTCTCGATGACAGAACCACTCCTGGAGGCGCGGGGGGTGACCAAGCACTTCGGTCATGTCCAGGCTCTCCAGGGCGCTGATTTCACCGCGTGGCCCGGCGAAGTCGTCGCACTCATCGGCGACAACGGCGCCGGGAAGAGCACTCTGGTCAAGACCTTGTCCGGCACCATCAGACCGGACGGCGGGCAGATCCTGGTGGACGGCGCGCCGGTGCGGCTGACCAGCCCGCTGGACGCCCGGCGGTACGGCATCGAGACCGTGTACCAGGACCTGGCGCTCGCCCCGGACCTGGACGCGGCGGCCAATCTGCATCTGGGCCGGGAGCTGTTCCGCGGCGGTCTGCTCGGACGGCTCCATGTGCTCGACCGGGCGGCGATGCGCCGGTCGGCCGTCGCGGCCTTCGCCGAACTCGGGGTCGATCTGCAGGATGTGGGCGTCCCCGTGGCGTCCCTGTCGGGCGGTCAGCGCCAGTCGGTCGCGGTGGCTAGGGCGGTCGCCTTCGCCAATCGGATCATCTTCATGGACGAACCCACCGCCGCACTCGGTGTGGTGCAGCGGGGGCGGGTGCTCGACACCATCAGGCTGGTCCGGGACCGCGGTATTGCCGTCGTCCTGATCAGCCACAACATGCCCGAGGTGCTGTCGGTCGCCGACCGCGTCGAGGTGCTGCGGCTCGGCCGCCGGGTGGCGCGGTTCACCGCCGCGCAGTCGTCGGTCGAGGAGCTGGTCGGCGCCATGACCGGGGCACTGGACCCGGCGTCGAACGGTGGCGCAGCGTGAAGTCGGAGACGGCGGGACAGGACATGACGGATACAGGAAAGCCGCGGCTGGAGAAGACGGGAGCCGGGGAGCCGGCGCCCACCGGGTCCCCGATACCGGCCGGGGACGGCTCGCCCGTGCCCGCGGAGGAAGGCTCGCCCGTGCCCCCGAGGCCGCGGTTCACCGTGCCGGGTTGGGCGAAGCGCATCGCGGCGGTCAACGAGGCCTGGACGTTCGGCGTCCTGGTCCTCCTGGTCGCCTTCTTCACCATCGCCGCGCCGGGCACCTTCCTCACCCAGTACGACATCACCCAGATAGCCACCAACGCCGCCATCTACCTGGTGCTCGGCGTCGGCATGACCTTCGTCATCATCGTGGCCGGGATCGATCTGTCGGTCGGCTCGGTCCTCGTGCTGGCCGCTGTGCTGTCCGGCGAGTACACCGTGCACCACGGCGGCGCCGAGTCGGGCTGGGGCACCATCACGGTCGCCGCGCTGATAGCCCTGGCCACCGGGCTGGTGTGGGGCGCGGTCCAGGGGCTGTTGGTGGCCAAGGCCAAGGTGCCGCCGCTGATCGTCACCCTCGGCGGCTTCGGCGCGGCCCTGGGGCTCGCCCAGATCATCACCGGCGGGCAGGACCTGACCGGGGCCGTGTCGGGCAAGCTGCAGCACAGCATCGGGTTCGGCAAGCTCTTCGGGCAGATCCCCTGGCTGGTGGTCATCGCGTTCGGCACCACGGTCCTGTTCGGCCTGGTGCTCGCCTACACCCGGTTCGGCCGCTACACGTACGCGATCGGCTCCAACGCGGAGGGCGCGCGCCGGGTCGGCATCGCGGTGGACCGGCATCTCGTCCTGGTCTACGCCCTGGCCGGACTGCTGGCCGGGCTCGGCAGCGTGATGTGGCTGGCCTACTTCGGCACCACGTCCATCGCCGGCCACTCCACCGACAACCTCAAGGTCATCACCGCGGTCGTGCTCGGCGGCGCCAGTCTCTTCGGCGGGCGCGGTTCGGTGCTCGGCACGGTGATCGGTGTCTTCATCCCGGCGGTCCTGACCACCGGCCTGATCATCATCGGCGTCCAGCAGTACTGGCAGGACGTCGCCATCGGCGTGGTCCTGGTCCTCGCCGTCTACCTCGACCAGTTCCGCAGGCGCAGCCGCGACCGCGGCTGACCGCGGTCCCCGCGCACTCCCCCTCCCCTGCTCCCCCTCGGGCCGCACCCTCACAGAAGGATCTCCGCCATGCACAGAGCCACGAAGTTCGCCGGATGCTGCGCGGTGCTGGCCGTGTTGGCCACCACCGCCGGCTGCAGCAGCGACGACAACGGGTCATCCGGCTCCGGGAAGAAGACCATCCAGCTGATCACCGGAGTCAAGAGCGACCCCTTCTACATCACGATGGCGTGCGCCGCCCAGGCCGAGGCCGCGAAGGTCGGCGTGGACCTCAAGACCAACGGCTCGGCGCAGTGGGACGTTGCGGTGCAGCGGCCGATCATCGACTCGGTCGCCGCCACCCACCCGGACGGCCTGCTGATATCCCCGGTGGACAGCACCGCGCTGACCCCCTCGCTCCAGCAGATCCAGGGCGCGGGCACCAAGGTCGTACTCGTCGACACCTCGGTCACCGAGGCCTCGGTGGGCGTCTCGCGGATCTCCTCCGACAACGAGGCCGGCGGCAAAGCCGCGGCGAAGGCCCTCGCGCAGCTGATGGGCGACAAGGGCTCGGCCATCGTGATCAGTGTCAAGCCCGGGGTCTCCACCACCGATGCCCGGATCAAGGGCTTCACCGAGGAGATGCAGAGCAACCACACCGGGATCACGCTGCTTCCGGTGCTGTACGACAACGACCTGCCGGCCACGGCCGCGTCGCAGATCCAGGCGACCCTCGCCGCGCACCCCGACCTCGGCGGCGTCTTCGCGGGCAACACCAACACCGCCCAGGGCGTGTCCACCGGACTGCAGGCCGCCGGAAAGCAGGGCAAGGTCAAGGTCGCCGCGTTCGACGCGGAACCCGACGAGATCACCGCGCTCAAGAACGGCACCCTGGACGTCCTGGTCGCGCAGGACCCGGGCGGCATCGGCACCCAGGGCGTCGATCAGGCGCTGGCCGCGATCCAGGGCAAGAAGGTGACCGCGCAGATCGGAACTCCCATGGTCGCCATCACCAAGGAGAACATGACCGATCCCGCCATCACCAAGTACTTCTACAAGTCCGCCTGCTGATTCCCGGGCCGGCGGCGGGACCTGGGGGTTCACCCGGTCCCGCCCCCGGTCCCGGCGGCATGGGTGGGTAACGTTGGCGCCGCCGGTGCCCGGACCGCACGCGGGGAGTGCGGAGGGTCCCGCCGGCCATCAACCACGCGTCGGATTCCGGCACCGCACCGGAACCCGTCGATGAGGAGGCCCGTGAAGCGCCCGACGATGAAGGACGTGGCCCGCGCCGCGGGAGTCAGTCCGATGACGGTCTCCCGTGTCATATCCGGCGAGTCGGCCGTGTCCCCGGACACCACGGCCCGAGTCGAGCAGGCGGTGCGGAAGCTGGGGTACCAGCGCAACGACAACGCGCGGAACCTGCGGTCGAAGAACCTGGGGACGTCCACCATCGGTCTGGTGGTGGACGATCTGGCGAACCCGTTCTACGCCCTGATGGCGCGGTCCGTGGAGGACGAGGCGCACCGGCGCGGCTATCTGGTCCTGGTCGGCAGCACCAACGACGAGCCGCGCCGGGAGCAGGAGGTCGTCGCGGCGTTCTGCGCCCGGCAGGTCGACGGGCTGATCCTCGTGCCGACCATCGGCAGTCACGGGTTCCTCAAGCAGCCCATGGAGGGCGGCACCCGGGTCGTCTGTGTCGACCGGCCCGCCAAGGGACTGGCGGTCGACACCGTCACCGTCGACAACCGCGCCGGGGCGAACCGGGCCGTCACCCATCTGCTGGACCACGGGCACACCCGGATCGCCTATCTCGGTGACCGGTTCGGCATCTGGACCCAGCGCGAGCGCTACGCGGGTTATCAGGAGGCCCTGGCGGCCCGGGGGGTGACGGAGGATCCCGAACTGGTGCGGCACGAACTGCGCTCCCAGCCCGACGCGGCCGCGGCGCTGGCGGAGTTGCGCGCCCTGCGCCACCCGCCGACCGCGCTGTTCACCAGCAACGACCTCATCACCATCGGTGTCATGGACGGTCTCGGCCAGGCCGAGGGCGGTCTGTTCGACCGGATCGCGATCGTCGGCTTCGACGACTTCCCGCTCGCCGAGCGGCTGAGCCCGCCGCTGACGGTGGTGAGCCAGGACCCGGTGGCGCTCGGCAGCACCGCGGCGAACCTGCTCTTCTCGCGGATCGACGGCGACCGCTCGGCGCCGCGTTCGGTGATCCTGCTGACCCGTTTCATCGTCCGCGGCTCCGGCGAGACTCCGGCCGCCGGGCGCAGGCCCGTCTGACATACCGGGTGTGGGCCGTACCTCACCGAGGCACGGCCCACACCGGTCCGCCGCCGGGCCCCCACCCGGATGACGGACGATCAGGCGGCGCATGCCCGGAACGCGGTGCGCTGTGCGCGCTCGCTCGGGCTGATGACACGCACGTCTGGTCCAGACATCTCCGACCCTACGAGCCGAGCCGCAGCAAGTCCATGACTTGACGCAAAACATCGATCGTTGCCCGCAAGGTTGAGAACCGGCCATACGCCGATGCATCGCCCTGCCACCAACTCGATCCCGCCGCGACGCCGTTCCGCCGCGCGGCGCCCCACGCACAGCCCTTGACGCCGGCCCGGGCCGTCCCCTAAGAATACGAACGCGACACGCGTTCATGTTTTGTGCCGGTGCTCGCAGGACGAGGCCGGGCCGGGGTGACGGCCGCCGACGCCGTCCTGCAACTGGCCTTCAGGACCGACCCCCTCGGCGATCCCGCGATGCTCGCCTCGGCCAAGCGGATCGTCACGCTCTATCTCTCCGATGTGGTCACCGACCCGGCGTATCTGCGCGCCTGAGAACCGGGTCCAGGTCGCGCGCCGCGTACGCGACGCCGGGACCGGACCCGGAACCGACAGCGGTCAGGGCTCGTGCGTGTAGAAGATGTAGTACGAGGCAGCCGCGGCCGCCGCCCCGAAGAAGATGCCCATGCCGACGCACCTGAGGATGCTCTCGTCGGTCAGGCTGTGCAGGAATCCGACCGAGCAGCCGGTCAGCGTCCCGTAGGCGGCGGCACGCAGCTCGCGCGGCAGCGCCTTCTGCGTTCTGCCGAGCAGGAAGCACAGCACGGCCAACGCGAGACCGGCCACCACACCGAGCCCGATGTCACCGGCGGTGAGCCCCTCGCCCCCGCGCGCGATGAAGACCGCCCAGACGCCGTAGATCACGCCCAGCGTCACGGGCAGTGCCACCCCGAGCGAGCCCTGGTGCCGTACCGGCACGGTTGTGGAAGCGGCCATGACGGAACTCCTTCCGCTGTCTCCCTCCAGGTCACACCCGCACGCCCCGCACGGCAAGTGGATCAACGACCACCCCCGGCGCGACTGCCCTGACGGGCCCGCGGGAGTCCGGGAACCGCTAGGTGGCGGCCGGCGCGGTGGCGTGCAGGGGGTTGTGCTCCCGGCCGCCCGAATGGCGGTTCCGCCAGACAGTGAAGACCGTCACGGCCACCGTGCTCCAGGCGATGAGCACCAGGTACGGGAAGACGAACTGGTGCCCCGCGAAGTAGATGGCGTTGTGCTGGGCGTTCACCGAGGCGCCCGGCGGCAGCCACCGGCCGATGTGCCCCAGCGGGGACGGCAGCAGCGGCCAGGACACCGCGCCGCCCGACGACGGGTTGCCGAGCAGCACCATCAGGCCCCAGGTCGGGATCATCGCCCACCGCCCGACGAGCGTGTTGAACATGGTGAAGACCATGCCCGAGGTGAACATCGTCAGTGCCAGGATCAGCCAGGACTGCGCGAACGGCAGGTCCAGCACGCCCAGCGGCCAGTCCACCACCGCGCAGATGACGAATCCGCCGAGGGCCGAGTACAGGGCGGTGAACGCGATCCGCTCCCCCGCGTTGAGCGCCCTGGCGTGCACACTCAGCTGGATCGCCCCGACGAAGCCGATGATGACGGCGGCCAGCGAGATGTAGAACAGCGCGAGCCCCTGCGGGTCGGTGGACTGCAGCGGTCTGATGTCCCGCACCGTCACCGGGGTCCCCAGCACGGCACCGACCTTCGGCGCGGCGGCCGTCAGCAGCCGGGAGACCGACGCACCGGCCGCACCGGACGTATCGAGCCGCACCGCCGCAGGTCGGAGCTCGATGATCGCGAAGGCCTTCTGGTCTTCGATGGCCCCGACCGCCTGGTCGTAGGTCGCATAACGCCGTACGACGAGCGAGGCGCCGAGTGCCTTCTCCATGCCGGCCACGAACGCCTCGCCCTTGTCGGAGTTCCCCGTCACCGCCGTGGGAATCCGGTGCGGAGTCGGGTTGGCCATCGCCTAGCAATAAGACCCCCGGCGAAGAGCCCGGCCGCCGCCGCCACGATGAAGACCAGCACCACAGCAGGAAGAAACGGCGACCGCTTGAACGCCCTCCACCCCTCAGAAAGAGAACGCGCCCTACCCTGCGCACCGTGCTCGGCTTCCATACCGCCACGCTAGGCGCGACCGCAGCCCACGCACCCGCTGGAGTGGGCCAAGCGGGACTCACCGGTGCGCGGATCGAACGGACCCGCGCACCGGTCACGCGGCACCGGACGCAGAGCGGCGGCTGACTGCTGATGGGATCGGCTCCCGCCGACCGAGCGGGCGGCGCGGCGGCGATCGAGGAGACCGGCTTCGAGCTGGGCAACGTGCTCGGCATCGTCTTCCTCGGAAGCCTGGCCACGGTTTTCCACCACGGCAATCTCGTGGTCCCGGCCGGTGTCCCGGAGAGCGTGGCGGAGACCGCCAAGGACTCGCTGGGCGAGGCGGTCGTGGCCGCCGGACAACTCGGCGGGCCGGAGGGCACCGCGCTCACGGAAGCCGCCAGGACCGCGTTCACGGACGCCTTCGACACCACCGGATGGATCGCCGCCGCGGTCCTCATCGTGTCGGCTGCCGCGGTGATGGTTCTGGCGCCCGCCACCAGATTCCGCGGCGGCCACTGAGGCAGCCGCTGAACGGGCCCGGCCCCGGCCCGACCGGCTCCGCGCTGGGCCGTTCGGGTCACCGCGGCCGGGTGAGGTGCGCCGCACGGGCGACCCGGCCACCGCAGCCGATTGACCACCGGCCTCCCTGGTACCCCTCCTCCCATGCGACCTTCTCGAAGCACGGCCCACCGCCTCGGGGCGCTGGCACTGACCGCCGCGCTTCTCGGCGGCTGGCCCCAGGCGACCGCGTCCGCCGCGCCGGAACCGTCCCTCGACGCCACCGTCGAGGCCGTCCCCATGGAGAAGCTGGTCGACACCTACCGCGCCGGCTGCCCGGTGGGACCGGACGACCTGCGGCTGATCCGGATGAACTACTGGGGCTACGACGGGACGGTGCATGCCGGCGAACTGATCGTCCACAAGAACGTCGTCGATCCCGTGGTGGCCGTCTTCACCAAGGCGTTCGCGGCGCGTTTCCCCATCGCGCGGATGCAGGTGATGGCCGACTTCCACGGCGACGACGAGGCCGCGATGCGGGCCGACAACACCTCGGCCTTCAACTGCCGCCAGGTCACCGGGGATCCGGGGACGGAGTCGCAGCACTCCTACGGCGACGCCATCGACATCAACACCGTCGAGAACCCCTATGTCGACGTCAACGGCCAGGTCCACCCCAGCGACGCGGCCGAGTTCCTGAACCGCGACCGGTCCGTACCGGGGATGATCCGGCCGGGCGATGTCGTGCACAGCGCCATGCAGGCCATCGGCTGGCAGTGGGGCGGCCGCTGGGACAACCCCGACTACCAGCACTTCTCCCGGAACGGCCGAAGCCTGTGACCGGCCGGGGTCGAGCGACGCATGAGGACCTGACCCGTCACCTGGCCCGGGCCGGGACGGCCGCGGCCGGTTCTTCGCCGATGACCTGTACGTCGCTGTCGCACAGCACCTGACGGCATCCGTCGCACAGCAGCCCCGGCGCGAAGTCCGCGCCGCAGCCCAGGTGGGTGGAGAGCAGGGCCGGTCCCTCGGGGGCCAGGAACCAATGCTGGCCCCAGTCGATCAGGGTCATCACGACGGGGAAGAAGGCGCGGCCCTTCGCGGTGAGCCGGTACGAGCCGCGGCCCGGTTCGCCCGGCAGGGCCTCCAGCACGCCCAGCGCGCAGAAGGTCCGCAGCCGGTCGGCGATCATCGCCGGCGGGGCGCCGAGCCGCTGCTGGAACTCGCCGAAGCGGTGCGCGCCGAGGAACGCCGCGCCGAGCAGCCCGACCGACCAGCGGTTGCCGATCAGGGACATCGTCTCGGGGAACAGCCCGGCACCGCCCTCCGCGCCCGCGGCGCTGCGCCGCCGGGTGGCGCCCGACGGGATGGAGCGTCCGGCGGCTCCGCTCGGGCCGAGAACGCTGCTCACGTCGCGCGGACGCACCGGCTGCTCGCAGCCGCCGCACACCATGACGGGTTCCATGTGCTGCCCGCAGCCGCGATGCCGCATCCACGGCAGCCGCTCGCTGTGGGCGTCGACCCAGCGGTACTCCCAGCCCCAGATCGAGACCAGCACCGGCCGGATCTCCCGCCCGCGCGGCGTCAGCTGGTACGCGTAACGGACCGGCCGCTGCTGGTACGCATCGCGCACCAGCAGCCCCATGTCGGTCAGCCGGGCGAGCCGGGCGGTCAGCACCGCGTTGGAGATCGGCAGCCGGTCGTGCCAGTCCTGGTACCGGCGGACGCCCTGCAGCGCGTAGCGGAGGATCAGCAGCGTCCACTCGTCGCCCAGCAGGCCGAGTGCCACCGCGATCGCGTTCTGCCCGCCGGGCGGCAGCTCGGTCGGTGCGGCGTCGTCCACTCGGCTCCTTCCGCGTTCGCGTTACAGCATGCTCTTCCCGTCGTGCCAGCCCGGCAGCGCGGAGCCGGCCGCCCACGTCGAGTGCGTTCCGCTGGAGATCCGTTCCGGCAGCCGCACCCGGGCGATCGGCCCGTCGGTGAGGCGCGCCGCGTCGAAGACGAGGCACTCGGAACGATCGGCGTTCACGTCCGTCGTCAGCGTAACAAGGTAGCCGTCGTCCTCCGCGGTCGCGCCGGGGCGCGGGGCCATCGCCGTCTCGCTGCCGTACACGCCCTCGGGCAGCGCGTACCGCTCCTCGCTCCCGGTGTGCAGATCGTGCTTGACGATGCCGTCGAAGAGGAACCAGCCGGGACGCTGGGTGGCGGCGTACGTGTAGCGGTACGGCTGTCCGCCGAGGTTCGGGTTGATCATCCCGAACTCGGTGAACCGCTCGCTGAGCCGCTCCTCCTTCACCTGCCCCGTCACCAGGTTGAGCCGCCAGCGGTGCAGCCGGGTCTCCATCCGCTCCAGCGCCAGGAACCGGAACATCCGCTGGTAGACGCCCTCCCCGCGGGGGTCGGCCGGTTCGGGGCAGCCCTGGTGGAAGCCGTCGATGACGATCTCGTCGCCGTCCTCGTAGGCGTTGGCGAAGTGCAGGACGTACGTCGGGTCGGCCTCGAACCAGCGGACCTCGGTGCCGTACCGGGGGACGACCCCGAAGCGGCTCGGCAGGTCGCGGTGGAAGCGGGAGGCGTACTTGCCCTGGGCGATCAGGGCCAGGTCCCAGAACAGCGGGAAATCGTTGAGGATCGCGTAGTTCTCGGTGAACGCCATGTCGTGCGGCAGGCGAGGGCCGGGCAGCGGGACGTCGGTGAGGTGCTCTCCACCCCGCCGGCCACCGCGGTCCGCAGATCGCCGGCCCGGATCCGGGCGGCGGTCTGGGCGACCGCGTCGATACCCGAGGCGCAGAAGCGGTTGACGGTGCCGCCGGGAACGCTGTCGCCCCAGCCGGCGAGCAGCGTCGCGGTTCTGGCGAGGTTCGCGCCCTGTTCGTCCACCTGGGACGCGGTGCCGATGACGACGTCCTCGACCAGCGCGGGATCCAGCCCCCGGTCGGTGAGGGCGTGTTGCAGGCCCACGGTGAGCTCGACGGGGCTGATGCCGTGCAGCGCGCCGCGCGGGGAGCCCTTGCCCCGTGGGGTGCGTACGTAGTCGAGCACGTAGACGTCGTCCATCGCGGTCCCTTCTCCGAGTGACTCTGTTAGTTGTAGCATCGCATCGGAGGTGACGGATGAACACATGGGTGCTGGGCGGTCATCAGACGGATTTCGCCCGCAACTGGGCGCGGGCCGGGCTGGAGTTCTCCGATCTGGTGCGGGAGGTGGTCGACGGGACACTGGCGGACGCGGAAGTGGAGCCCGAGGACATCGGCGTCATCCACGTCGGCAACGCCTTCGGCCAGCTCTTCACCGGCCAGGGCCAGCTCGGCGGGATGCCCGCGACCGTGGAGGACCGGCTGTGGGGTGTGCCCGCCTCGCGCCATGAGGCGGCCTGCGCCTCCGGCGGGATCGCGGTGCTCTCCGCCATGGCCGATCTGGAGTCGGGCCGCTACGACTGCGCGCTCGTCATCGGCGTGGAGTTGGAGAAGACGGTGCCCGGCGACGAGGCGGCCCGCCACCTGGGCGCGGCGGCCTGGACCGGGCACGAGGGCCAGGACGCGACCTTCATGTGGCCGTACATGTTCTCCGCGCTCGCCGACGAGTACGCGGCGCGGTACGGCCTGGACGACGCCCATCTGCGGGCGATCGCCGAGCTCAACTACCGCAACGGGCGAACCAACCCCAAGGCGCAGACCCGCGACTGGAAGCTCACCGAGGCGAGCTTCACCGCCGACGACCACGCCAATCCCGTCATCGAGGGCCGGGTGCGCCGCCAGGAGTGCAGCCAGATGACCGACGGCGGCGCGGGCGTCGTCCTGGTCTCGGACCGCTGGCTCGCGGACCACGCGCCCGCCGGGCGGCGCGCGCGGAAGCCCGCCAGAATCGCGGGATGGGGACACCGCACGGCCGGACTGCCGCTGCGACAGAAGACCGACCGCAGCGCGGGGGAGCCGTACGTCCTCCCGCATGTGCGCCGGACGGTGCTCGACGCCTTCGGCCGGGCCGGAATCGGTGGCATCGACCAGGTCGACGGGCTGGAGACGCACGACTGCTTCGCCATGTCCGAGTACATGG
>NZ_JAPVLS010000112.1:5702-26326 GCF_027158125.1 Streptomyces sp. H39-C1 | reverse complement strand
TGCCGCAGATCATCAGCCGATTTGCCTGTGCATAGATTTCGCTGGTGCCAGCGGCGCCTGTGGACAGAGCGGCGCCAGTGGAGGGCGGGGTGTTCCGGCAGGTGGGCATGCCGCTGATCTTTTGGCGATGGGCCTGTGGATACGGTCCGCCGATTTCGGCCGGGCGGGACAGAGCGGCCCCGGAGTAAGGGGCGCTGTTAGGGATGCCGGGCGCGGCGGCCTGCTCCTGGAGCAGTGCGGCGGCGCCGGGTCGGGGGCGACGGTTCTTCCTCATGGTCAGTAGAGGTGTGAGAAAGCCGTCCCGCGTGACCATCGCGGCGGAGAAGTTTGAAAATCTTTCGTGCGGCCAGCCGGGCGGCTGACCTGCTGCGTTGTGCTGCTTTGACACGTACGGTCCCTTTTTACGGGGGGCCGTGGATCAGATGATCAACGTGACGCGTACCACTGGACGCCAGCACCTGCTGGGCATCACCTGTTGTGGACGTCTATCCTGTTGGGTAGGTGACCACAAGGACCTCGGTCCAGGCACCAAGGTCGGTCACCGCACTGACCACGACTCCGAAGCTTGCCGGCGGGGAGTCATGCATTGGCGTCAGCCGCTCCTGGTCACACAGGGGCGGCTTTCGTTTTATGGAGCGAGATCAAAGTTCATGCGGGGCATTCTCCTCTTGCTTGGTAAGTGCCGTGTCAGATGGCGCGCCCGGCAGTTGGGCAGTGGCCCCCGTCAGTGGCTCGTCATCGAACTCCGTGGCCACGCGATCAGCCGGACGCTGGGCTGCCCACCCGGACACCACACTGGGATCGGTTGATGTCCGGACGTGCTGAAATCCCTGGTGGAGGTAGTACGCGTGCAATTTGGGGTTGGTCGTCCAGGCATCGAGCCGGAGCCATCTGCAGCTCCGCCGTGCGGCCTGGTCGCCGGCCCAATCGAGGATGCGGGCACCGACACCGCTGCCCGCAGCATTCCGATCGACGGTCAACTTGTGGACGTACAGCGCGGGCTCGGCCCGCTCCTCCGCAGTCCACAACCGGTCATCGGCGTCACGGTCGAGGGTGATCGTCGCGGTCGCGTCGGCCCGGAGGTCCTCCTTGATGAGGTAGACCTCCCCGGCTCGGATGCTGCCCAGGATGTGTGCGGCAGGGAAAGGCTTCGCCCATTGGTCGAGCCCCTGGGCCCCAAGCCACTCAGCCGAGTCGGTCCGGAACTTCAGCAACCTGGGCAGATCGGCCTCCTCGGCCGGGACGAGGATCACTGGGCACCCCAGGGGATGCGCGGCTCCTCAGCCGTGGCAGCGTCCTTCACCCGCTCGTACACGATCACGTGACGATCCCCCGGGACGATATTGATCGTCACTTGAACGGGCGCGCCGTCTGCCGCGTACGTGGTCACGATGTGCTCGGCTACCGGGGTACCCGGGCCGAGCTGTAGCCGGGTGGTCTCGTCGGGTCGTGGCATCCGGATGTAGATCTCGTCTAGGGCGCGCACCAGCTCGCGGCCGAGTTCAGCGAGGACGGCGTTCGTACCGCGCGGCACGTCGGCGGGGTTCATCCAGTCGCTGTGCTGCACCAGCGCGAGCGGGACATAGGAGTCGTTCAGGTTGTAGGCGTCGCCGTCGATGCGCCGGGTTCGGCGACGGACCGCGACCAGCTCGCCTTCCTTGGTCTGGAGACGATCGCGTACCGCTGCGGTCGGCTGGACGATCTCCACCCCGATGTCCTGCGTAGCCTCCCGGCCGTTGCCCTCATCAGCGATGAGCTGGGTGAAGACGTCTACTTGGGGCGGTCGCCTCTTGAACTCGCTCTGCGGCCGGTAGACCATCGGCGTCCACGCGCGGACGAAGTACCCCTTGGGGCGCCGACTGACGATGAGCCCTTCGTTGATCAGCAGGGCCAGACCGCGTCGCACCGTCTCGCGGGTGGTGTCGTACGTCGCCCGAAGCTCCGCCTCGGTAGGCAGCTGGCCGCCCGGCGGCAAGGAGCCATCGACAATGCGACCGCGGAGGTCATCCGCCACGCGTTGGTAGATCGGGATCGTCATGAGCTATGTGTACCGCCTAAGATCGTCATTGTCTAGGCAATGGGGTCATGCTGGTTCGATCTTGTCTCCCAGACGATCTGCGGCCGTCCGGGCGCCGACCCTTGAATCCACTGGTCACGTAGCGTCTACGGCCCACTCGTAGTCGAGCTCCCACAGGTGCACCGGCATGACGTGGAAGCAGACCTCGACTGCGCGATTCTCGGCTGTCCATCCGGTGTGCAGGACCTCGTAGACCCGGTGATCTTCGGAGAGATCGAGGACCTGGGTCTCTTCGGCCGAGGGGGTTCGCACGGTAAGCCGCTCAGTGATCCGAACCTGAGCGTGACCCAGCTCTGTGAATCGACTGATGATCCCTCCCTGCCCGGAATCGACTTCGGCCAAGGCGGTACCCGTCGCGATCTCGGCTGGGATGTAGCTAGTCGCGAGCTGGACGGGGATGTCGTCGGCGTACATCCGACGCACGCGAGCGATGGTCTCCTGGGTGCCGAGCAGTTCGGCGGCCTTGGCCGGCGTTTCCCCGCTCTCGATGGTCGTAGCCGTCCGTGGCGTCAGGCCCATGGCCTTGATCTCGGTATCAAAGGCGCCACGTCCCCCGGCGCGCTCACGGGCGGCGGTGGAGTACCTCAGCACGGCATTTCGCCTGATAGGCGCGATGGGTGTCACGAACGTCCCCCTGCCTCGAATCGGTCGAACCAGACCTTCAGTGGTCAACACCCGCAAAGCCCGATTGACCGTGCTCCTGTCGACCCCGTAGGTGTCGGCGAGCTCATCTTCGCGAGGTAGCGCTGAGCCCCGGGCGTACTCGCCCTGCTCTATCGCGGCTCGGATTTGGTCTGCGGTGTGCCGGTACTGGCTGCGGCCTGGAGTGGTCATAAATCCACCCTACCCCACAGGTGCTACGTGGCACCTTGACGCCTCGCACCCTTTGGGGCTCTACTGATTCCAGGAGGCACGTAGTACGTAGCTCCTAACGCAAGGTGATCGGTTCCGCACGGAAACATCTGCTCGATTGATCTGCCCGCCGCCCTTGACGGAGATCGAGACGAGTGCCAACATCAAACCCGTCAAGCATTGTCTAGGCAATGGAGACCACATCAACGATGGGGTCTGCCTCGTCAGTTCTTGCTGTTCGAAACGGCTCCCCGGATGTTCTTGGCAGAGGTCCGGGGAGCCGCGCACAGGCCGTCCCACTAAGAGGAGAAACGACCCGTGAACACGATTTTTGCAGGTATCCCGGCACGTTCCCAGCGCACCGGTCTGGTGCAGGTGGAGACCCTCGCCAGGTTGTCGTCCCTGACCGGGGTGCGGGCGGTGGAGTGGCTGGAGTGCCCGGTCGAGACCGTGGCGCAGCGGCAGGCGCGCCTGGAGTTCCTGGCCGATGTGCTGCTCGGCCTGGACGAGGGAGACGAGGAGGGCAAGGCGGCGGCCCGGCTGGTTGCCGCCTTGTACCGCGAGGTCCTCGAGGAGCCGGCCGTCATCGAGACGGCGGACCCGGTCTTCGGCCCGGTCCGCCACCTCCAGGTTCTCCCGCCCATCAGCGCGCCGGCCCCCGAGTTCGCGGCGGTCGCGGCATGAGCGCCGACGGCACGGCGACGGCAACGCCGACGACAACGAAGATTTCCCGGCTGCGGCTGCAGGCGGTGGTGACGGTGTGGCTGGTCACCGGCCTGGTCGCGTCGGGTCTGGCCTGGACGCTGGGGTTGCAGACCTGCTGGTGGCAGCGCGTGCTGCTGGCCTTGCCGCTGCTGGGCCTCACGGTCGCGGACTCCCGGGGCGTCGACCTGGTGACGGATGCCCGGGTGGCGCTGACCCGGGGGCTGGCGGCGCTGGGCTGGCTGCAGATTCCTCTCGCGGTCGCCGGCGGATCGTGGCTGGCGGGCCTTTCCGCCCCCGTCTACACGCGTGTTGCCCTGGCGGCTGTCATCACCCTGGTTGCTGCGCTGATCCACTACGCGCCGTCCTCGCCGGCCACCGCTGGAGGCACCCGATGAGCACCACCGACTTCCGGCAGGCCCGGCGCGACGCCGAGAGCATGCGGCGGGAGCAGGACCGTGAGGACCGCCGCCAGGCGGGGGAGGCGCAGCTGCAGCGTGAGCAGTTGGTGCTGACCGCGAACCTGGAGCGGCAGCGGCTGCAGGCCGAGACGGATGCGGCCGAGCGGGAGCAGGACCGGGCGGACAAGGCCGCGGCCGCCGAGCGGCAGCGCCTGGCCCAGGAGCTGAAGTCCCGGCAGCACGCCGAGCGGGTGGAGCGCGAGCGCCAGGTGGCGGCTGCGGCCGCGAAGGAGAAGGCCCGCGTCAAGGCCAAGGCGAAGGCAGAGCGGCGGGAGCGCCGCAACGCCGCGCTCAAGGCCGCGCCCGGGTTCGTGTCGCAGCACCTGGATTTGGTGGCGGCGCTGGTGGTGATGGCGTGCAGCATCATCCCCGCGCTGATCTCCCAGGGCTCCAGCCTCAAGCTCATGGGCCTGGACCCGTGGATGGTGGCGCTGCTGCCGGTGATGCTGGAGGCCAGCGCGTGGGCCGCGACCGCCGCCGAGGCCAAGGCGGCGGAAGCCGGCCGGGCGACGTGGCCCTACCGGGTTGCGGTCTGGCTGTTCGCGTCGCTGGCCGGGTCGGTCAACTACGGGCACGGCCTCCAGATCGGCGGCAAGGAGTACGGGTTCCAGGTCGGGGTGGTGCTGGCCGCGTCCAGCATCGTGCCGATCGCCCTGTGGCAGCTGATCCAGATGGGCCGCCACCGCGCGGCCAAGGCGAAGGCGAAGGCGGCCCGCAAGGCTCGCCGCGACGCGTTCTTCGACCGCCGGGCCCGCTCCCGGCAGTACCCGCAGGTGTGGCAGACCGCGAAGCAGCTGCGGGCGATCGCCGGCCGCAGCGAGCTGTCGATGCCGGACGCATGGACCGCCGCATGGGCCGTCCACGAGGGCGCCGGCGAACAGGCCCTGACCGGTGACCTGTTGACGCTGCTGTCCGCTGATCTGCTGGGGCTGCGGGTGGAGGCGGAGGACCGGCTCGCCACGATCCTCGGACACCTGCACACCGCCCGCACCCGCCGCATGGAAGCGTCCGGGAAGCCGTCCGCCGAGTCGGCCCAGGACGCCGGGGGTGCGGCCTGGAAGGTGTCCGCCGCCGGGGTGGTAACCCTCCCCACAGGCACGGACGCAGCGTCCGCCACGGCCGCGCTGGAGGCATCCGGGGGCGGGGGACTTCTGACGGTATCTCCGCAGATCACCCCGTCCGTCCCCCCGCTCGCACGTACGCGCGAAAAGGCGCCCGCGCGGCCCCGCGCCACGCGTAAGGGGCCTGCCGTGCGGACCCTGTCGCCAGGTGCCCGCAAGGCGGCGGCGGAGACCGCGAAGGCGTTCGACGCGAACGAGAACAGCGCCATCGAGGCGTGGATTGCGGACGAACTGCGGGCTGGCCGTGAACCGTCCGCGAAGGACGTCGCGACCGAAGTTGTCGAGCGCCGCCGGACGGTCACCAAGAAGCCGAAGGTGCCCGGCCGGACGTGGTGCTACGACCGCATCACCGCGGCGAAGAAGCACGGCGGACTGCACGTGGTGCGCACCGAGCGGAGCGCCTGATGGCCGCCTACGCGAAGTTCTTCGACCCGGACGGCGACCGCTACGGCCTGCCCACCTGGCCGTTTCGGATGGCGCCGCAGGAGTACGCGACGCGCCGCCAACTGCGGGCCCTGGGACTGCGGCCGGGCGGACAACCGATTGCCGGTCAGGTGCTGTGGCGCTCGCGCCGCCGCAAGACCGAGGCCGCCTACCTGTTCCTGATCGCGGACGCCAAACCGGTCCGCCCGATGACGCCCGCCAGGTGGGCGTCCGTGCACGGCGCGCTGCGCGCCCGACGCATCTGCCGGCTGTGCCACACCGAGCGCGAGTACGAGATCTCCCGGCGCCTGGGCGCCTGCAACATCTGCTCCCCCGACGACGGCTACGCAACCGCCGCCTGATCCACCGAACAGCACGAACGCGGGGCCGGCCATAGCTGCCAGGCGGGACCGGCCCCGCTCCTCCCGGCACAAGACCGAACCAAGGAGTGCGTTCAGAATGACCGATCAGACCCAGACCAGCCCCACCGGGCAGCTTGCCCCCGCCGTAGTGCGCCAGGCGGCCGAACTCGTGGTCGCCACCCAGTTCGGCTCCCCCTCGATGCTGCAGCGCGAGCTGAAGATCTCCTTCGACACCGCCCTCGCGCTGTTGGACCGGCTGCACACGATGAAGGTCGTCGGCCCCCGCAACGGCCCCAAGGCCCGCCAGGTCCTGGTGCGCCACGCCGACCAGCTGCGCGACCTCCTGGACGCCGCGGCCCCCGACACGATCGCGACCTTGGCGACCGTGACCCGGCTCCCCTTCACCGACGGCCCCGATCTGGACGACCCCGACGTCACCGACAGCGCGCCGCCGGTCGACTTCACCAAGCCCACCGCACCGCCCACCACCCCGACCGACCCCGCACCGGCCGCCGCGTCCGGCGCACCGCTTGAGGGCACTGTCATCACCGCCGATGCGTGGGAGACCCGCGCCGACCCGGAGGGTGACGCCCCCTGGATCCACCCGGCGCTGCTCACCCGCGAAGGCCGCCGGGCCCGGTACGCGTTCCTGCGCCGCCAGTCGCGGCGCCAGCTGCGCCGCTGGGTGGCCCGACAGCGCAGCGCCCACGGCGTAGTCCAGCGCGCCGTCCGCGGCACGCGCCGGGCCCACGTCTGGGTTCGCGGTATCGAGGGGATGAAGGCGCGCTCGGACCTGCAGCTGGCGCTGGCCACCACGGCGGAGGCCAACCGGGCCGCGCGCCGGGCGAGCGTGGCGATCCTGGACCGCAAGACCAAGCAGACCGCAGCGCAGCAGGCCCAGATGGCCGCGAACCAGTCCGTGACCATCGCGGCCGCCGCGAAGAAGCACGCCCGCAACATCGTCCTGGCCCGTGCCGCGTCCGTGTACGGCACGGCCGGCGGCGTCGACCTGGCCGCCTACGGCTACTCGGGTGTGTGGGGGCTGCTCGGCGCCCTGGCCCTGAACCTCGGTGCCGCCTCCTGGTTCGGCCGCGACGTGGAACTGACCGAGGAGCAGCTGGCGCGCCTGGAGCAGGTCGAGGCCGGCATCCCGCAGCAGTTCGAGATCGGCATGACCCCGCGGATGTTCGAGGCGATGTTCCGCCAGGCCCTGACCGAGGACCTCAAGATGAACCTGGCCGCGCTGCGGGTCGACCCGCAGCCCTGGGGATTCGAGATCCACGTGTGGCTGGAGCGCATGACGCCCGAGAAGATCAGCGACGGCCTGAAGCTGCTGGAAGCCTGCCTGCCCGGCGTACGCACCGGCAGCATCCTGCTCCAGCAGTCCGCAGCCTCCCGCAACGAATGCGTGATCCGGGTGCCCGGCCCGAACCCGTGGCAGGCCGTCCCCGAACTCCCCCACCGCGCCCCGCACTCCCTGACCACGGACGCGCTCCACACCGCCCAGTTCGGCGGCGACATGTCCGGCCGGCCGCTGGCTCTGCCGATGTGCCGCACCAACGTCAACGTCGTCGGCAAGAGCAGGTCCGGCAAGTCCACGATCCTGTGCGCCATCCTGGACGTGCTCACCGTCACCGAGGACCAGATCATCATCGGCATCGACCTCGGCAGTGCCGGCTCCGGATTCAGCGGCCTGCGCCGCGCCATGCACGTGGTGGCCACCAAGCCCCGCGACGCGCAGCGCGTCCTGCAGTGGGCCCTGGACATCGGCAAGGGCCGCCCCGCCTTCTTCGAGCGGCTCGGCATGGGCAAGAACTGGGCGACCTCCCGCACACGCCCCGGTATCAAAATCGTCGTCGATGAATTCCCCGCGCTGGTCCGTGAAAGCCGCAAGGGCTATTACGACGAGGAAACCAAGCGGATGGTCGGCTGGGACCTGGACGGCATGCTCGCCGAACTGGCGATCACCTCGGCGAAGAGCGACGTCACGATCGTCATCGCCGGGCAGGGCGTCACCAAGGAGAAGATCAAGGACAACACCTGGCTGACCGAACTGCCCGTCCAGGTACTGGGGGCCTGCGACACCGACGACGTCGTGCAGATCCTCGGCGGCGGCGCGATGGCCGAAGGCTGGCGCCCGGACCGACTGCTGCCCGCCATGGGCAACCAGATCAACGACGCCTCCGTCGCGTACGTCATGGCCGGCGGCGACTACTGCGAACCGATCCCCTACCGCGCCTGCTACGCCTCCGAGGACGAACTGCTGCGGCGAGGCATCGAGCGCGCGGACGCCGGCCTGGTCGACCTCGACGCGGAGTCCGCCGCGTTCAGCCCGATCCGGCTGGAAGACCTGATGGCGGCCAGCCAGGACCGGCTGGCCACCGCCGGCCCGGAAGACGAGGACACCGTCCCGCAGCTGATCACCACCATCCGGCAGATCTTCGCCGACGCCCAGGACGCGGACGGCAAGGAGCCGGCCGGACTCGCCCCGGAGGAACTGGCCCACGCACTCGGCCAGGTCGACGCTGAGCGGTGGGGCCTGGAGCAGTTCGACGGCGACGACCAGGAGCAGCGGGTGGCCGCCCGGGTCGGGGAGCTGCGCCAGGCGGTGACCGCCGTCCTGGCCCCGTCCGGGCAGAGCTGGGCGCTGGAGAAGTACAGCGCGAAGCTGCCCCGCGGCTACCGCCTCAAGGACCTCAAGGTGATCACCGGGGAGAGCACCCCGACCGCCTGAGCGGCACCGGAACGGGTTGGAACGTGCAGGTCAGCGGGGTGGAACCGGTCCGGAACCGGGCCGGAACCCCCCGCCCCGACCGGAACGCGTTCCGCCCCCGGACCGGGGTTCCGGGCCCGTTCCACCCCGCTGACCTGCGGTTCCATGCCGTTCCATCCCCAGTTCCGCCCGAAAGATCCTTGGAGTCCGTTATGCGTTCCGTGTCGTTCAGGCCCTCCGATCCGGCCTCCGGGTACCACCGGATCACCTGCGAGCGCCGATTCCGCTACCTCGAGCAGGACCCGGCCCACACCTACCGGATCCAGTGGCTGCCGGTCCCCGTGGCCTGCCTGATCTGCCAGAGCGACACCCACCTGACCTTCACCCTCGATGAGGCCGCCGACCCGCTCGTGCGCGTCGCCTGCCCCGCCGGCCATGCCTTCGACGAGCCGCGCATCGACCGCCAGCACTTCATCACCTACTCCCGGCTGCTGTCCTACGCCGACCCCAACCCCGCCCTGCTGTGGATCACCGACGCCGGATTCGGGCAGGAAGACCCGCCGCCCATCGACTACGCCCACGACATCGCCGCCGGCGCCCGCTACGTCTCCCGGCAGGTCAAACGACGCGCCAAGGCCAAGGTCAAGGCCGCGATCCGCCGCCCGCTGCGCACCGCGAAGAAGAAGGCCCGCAACGCCGCCTTCACTCCGGTTGCCGCCGCGTTGCGCACCGCCTGGGCCTGGCAGTCCGGCGCCTCCCCCGCACCGACCCCCAAGGCGGCACCCGCCACCGCCACCGCCGCCGCTCCGGCGAAGGCCTCGCGCACCACCACGTGCGCGGTATGCCAAGGCGCCGGCCAGATCCCCGGCACCACCGTCAACTGCACCGAATGCGCACCGTCGGCCAAGCCGCGCAAGCCGCGCTGCGCCGGTGGTTGCCGTGGCGGTTGGCACACCTTGGACTCCCGCCTGCACGAGCAGCGGGTGCCGTGCTCGGTGTGCAACCCGGGCGGTGCCGCCACGCCGGTCGCGCCCACCGACCGGCGTGGCGCCAAGGCCACCAAGCCGCGGCGCGGCAACCCGGCCAAGGTCCAGAACTACGGCATCGCCGTCGTCGGCGACGGCCAGAGCATCACCGGTTCGGTCATCAACCACCCGACCACCCCGCACGACGACGAGATCCGCCGCCAGGTCGCCGCATCGGCCGACCGCGGCACCCAGCCCGGCAGCACGGCACACACCGGCGTCACCAGCGCCGGCCGCACCACCGGCCGGGTGCAGTCCACCGTGCGCATTCACGGCGCCAACAACTCGGTGGTCAACAACACCATCAGCGGCGACGCCGCCCCGACCACCTCCGACTGACCGAAGGGGATCCCGCCGTGCTGTCCATCTCCGCAATCGTGCTGCTGCTCGCGCTCGTGGCCCTGCTGATCCGCAAGTTCGGCCTGCGGCCCCCTCACGCGCTGGCCAGCGCCCTGCTCGGCTTCTACGCCGCCAGCTCCTCCTGGGGGCCCTCGATCACCACCTTCCTGGCCAAGCTCGCCGCGATGCTCGGCCACTTCTCCCCCTGATCCCCCATTGGAAGGACTCCCCCTTGGGCGTCAAATACGTGGTCACCACGCCGGAACCACCCACCTGGTGGGCCCGCTACAAGACGGTCGTGTGGGGAGTGGTCGGCCTCCTGATTGGCCTGCAGCTCTCCAGCACCCACGGCAGCACCCCGGCCCCCTCCCCCACGCCCGGCGCCACCACCCGATCGCCGTCACCGCACCGGACAACCGCGCCCGGCACGCCCCGCAAGACCGAACCATCCCCCTCGCCCACGGGGTGACCTGCACCGATGCAAATAGGCAAACAAAAAGTATGCCGGTTGTAGACAGGCAGACTTTTAGTCTGCATTATTGAGGTGTCGGAGCAACCCGACACCTTCCCGAACTTCCTCAACCAGGAGATCCCGTGTCCACTCAGATGAAGATCACCGCAGAGCAGGCCGGACCCATCAGCCTCGACTTATCCGTTCAGGCCGGCACCGTCCGCGTCACCGTCGACCCGGCCGTCACCCAGGCCGTCGTCACCGTCGCCACCGACGACGACGAAGGCCCGGCCGCCGAAGCGATCCGCGCCATCACCAGCACCGAGTTCACCCGCGACGCGAACGCCTGGCTGAAGGTCACCGTCCCCCAGATCCCCGGCAGTAGCGGCACCGTCCAGATCGGCGGCAGCAACTTCCAGTTCAACGGGGGCTTCGGCATGAACGTGGTGTCCGTCGACAACGTCGGCGTGGGCATGCAGATGATCGGCAACGACGTCTACATGGGCGGCAAGAAGGTCATCGAGAACGGCCGGGTGATCGCGGCGACCGGCACGGTCGTCACCGGCACCGGCCGCACCGGCACCCTCACCGTGGACGTGACGCTGCCGCCCCACTCCAGCCTCCGCCTCACGACCACCAGCGCCGGCCTACGGGTCCGTTCCGGCGATCTGAACGACCTGGACGTGCAGACGGTCAGCGGCAGCGTGGAGGCCAAGGGCGTGCGGCGCCTGACCGCCAACACCACCAGCGGTTCCATCGACGTCGACTCGGTCGAGTCCTCCGTCGCGGTCACCAGCGTCTCCGGCGCCGTCGAGATCGGCGCCTACAGCGGCAGCAGCTTCACCGCCAACTCCGTCTCCGGCGCCATCCGGATGACCGCCACCCCGATCGCCAGCGGCTCGGTTGCCGCCCGCACGGTCTCCGGTTCCATCACTACCCGCGCCGCCACCCACCTGGACGTCCGCACCCGCAGCGTCTCCGGCCGCATCGACACCCGCTGAATCCGCCCCGGGGCGGCCGCCAGGTCGCCACACTCAGCCGGCCGCCCCGGGCCCCTCTCACCCCGCACCACCGGTCCCCGACCACGGAGCAGCCCATGACCCGCACGAACCACCTCGACAGCCGCCGCCTCGCCGGCTTACGCCGTACCCTGACCAGCCTCCTGGACCGGGCGTCCACCCCCGTCCTTGGCATCGGCGTCGCAGCCGGCATCCTCACCCAGGCCAACAGCTACCTGCACCTCGGCCCGCACTGGTTCACCCGCGCCACCGACACCCAGATCGCCATCACGATGCCCATCGCCCTGGTGAGCTGCGCCCTGGTCCTGCACCTGCTCATGGCCGCGGCCGCCGAAATCACCAACCCGGACGCCAACCCCGACCCGTGCGAGATCGCCGACGACGACGCTGACTGGGCATGGCGCGCGGCCCTGTCGGTCGGCCAGCTGCGCGACACCGTGCAGCGCGGCGTCCGGCAGGAAGGCAAGGCGTTCGAGATGCTGCAGGACTCCTGCCTGCTGCGCGAGGTCCACCTGCTCCTGGGTGAACTCGCCGACCGCTACCAGGATCGCGAACTTGTCACCACCGGTCCGGTTGCCGGCCTCGTGTCGACCGCCGACCAGCTGATGACCGAAGACCTGCGGGCCTGCTCCGAGTACGTCCGGCAGGTCGCGGTGATCCTCGGCGACGAGGAACTCATCACCGGCCCCTACGACGCCGACGGCCTGGTGCCCGCACACGACGCCCAGTTGTAGATCCGCCCCGGGGCGGCCGCCAGGTCGCCAAACTCAGCCGGCCGCCCCGGGCCCCCTTGACCCCGCTCCAACCGGAGCAGGAGGAAACCCCATCCTCCCCGATCCGCGACGGAGCAACCACCATGAGCCCCCGCCCCGAACCCGAAGTCCGCAAAGCCCTCAAAGACCGGGTCGCCGCCGCCCTGATCATCCGCGATGTGGCCAAGGAAGAAGCCGAGCGCACGTTCTGGACCGGCATCGCCGCCGAACTCGACACCGGCTACTTCGGCGCCCAGGCCGACATCGCCGAAGCCCTCGACCTCACCCGCGACTACATCCGCAAATCCGTCCAGCGCTACGCACCGCCCGTGAAGAAGACGACGGCGAAGAAGCAGCCTCCCGCCACGAAGTAGCTCACCCGCTCTCGCCCCACCCCCCGGGGGCGGCCGCCAGGTCGCCAACTCAGCCGGCCTCCCCCGGGCCCCACGATTCCCGCCCCACCGCCACAGGAAGGCCCCGCCATGCCCGCAACCGTCTTCGGCGCCGTGTTCATCGCCCTGTTCGTCGCCCATTCCGTGGGTGACCACTGGGTGCAGACCTCCCACCAGGCGCAGGCCAAGGGCCTGCCCGGCTGGCCCGGCCGCCTCGCCGACGCACGCCACGTCCTGGGCCTGACCCTCACCAAGGGCATCACCCTGGCGGCCGCCGTGCTCGCCCTTCACCTGCACGTCACGGTCCTGGGCCTCACCGCCGGCCTTGCCCTGGATGCCGTCAGCCACTGGTGGGCCGACCGCCGCACCACCCTGGCCCGCCTCGCCGAACTGACCGGCAAAACCGAGTTCTTCTCTCTCGGCACCGGCGCCCACCCCGCCGCCCCGGTCACGGCCCAGGGCACCCCGGCAGCCCACCTGGGCACCGGCGCCTACGCCCTGGACCAGTCCTTCCACCACCTGTTCCTGTTCATCGCCGCGCTGCTCATCGCGACCGTCTGAACCGGGGAGCCGACATGACGACCCTGCCGACCCGCACGCAGCAGATGGACACCGCCGTCGCCGGAATCCTCACCCACCTGCACCGCCTGCAGGCCGCCGCCGACACCGACAACCCGGCCGCCCTCGCGCACGCCCTGCGCCTGATTCACGATCACCGCAACCGCGACATCGGCGTACTGCGCGCCCTCTACAACGTCCTCGACACCCTGGCCGACGCGGTGCGGGACGTGGACATGGATGCCGAGCAGGCCGTCATGGCCGGGGACTGGCTGGACGACGCCGCCGCCCACGCGGAGAACGAGGTCGGCGAGCGCATCGACCGGGCCCGCACCATCCTGGCCGACGCCGCGGCCGCCATCACGGTCGGCGGGGTGCCGCAGCGATGACGACCACGACGACGACCCTGCCGACCACGTTCTGGTCCCAGGCCGCCCTGGCCGCCGCAGTCGATGCGGTGTTCGCCGACGCGCTTGCCGCGGAACTGGCGCCCACCCTGACCGACGCCCCGGTCCGCCCGGCGGTCGTCCTGCCCACCCTCGACATCCTTCTCGCCCAGGCCGGGATCGTCACCGGCCCCAGCGCCCCCGACCCCCGCACCCCTTCCCGCACTGCGCACCTGGCGAAGGCCGGCGGCCGCCTGGCGGGCCGCGCCGCCTGGTGGCTGCTCAAGGCCGCCGTGTACGCCACTGCCGTGATCCTGCGCGAAATCATCGTCACCAGCTGGCACCTGTTCTTCGGCACCGACCGCACCCGGCAGGCGTCACCGGCTCGCCCCGCCGGCCGGGCGATGCTGCCCAGCGACTTCCTCACCGCCACCAGCCAGCACATCACCGCAGCCGGCTGGACCCGCTTCACCCGCCAGGCGCCGGGCGGCGCCGTATGCGTCCTGGGCGCCGAACGCGTCCTGCTGCGCACCGGATCCGGCACCCCGGACACCGCCGCCCGCGCCAACGCCCACCTGCTGCAGGTCACCGGCGCCCGCACGGTGCCCGGTTTCAACGACGGCTTGACCCGCCGCGAATCCCAGATCCACGCCGCCCTGCTGAACGCCGCCGCCCGCGCCCGCGCCGCCGGCGAATAACGCCCTGCACCGCCAGCTCCCGACCCAGGAGAACGCCATGCAGATCACCGTCGACTCCCACCAGACCGGCTTGTTCGGCCAGCGCCGCCTGCAGCGCGACGTCGCCCGCCTCGCCGAACGTGCCGCCGACATCGTGCAAGGCCGGTGCGGTCGGTTGCCGCAGGTGCGCCTGACCCTCACCCACGAGCGCGGCCTGGCCCACCTCGCCACCGCCGCTGACGCCGCGTTCGCCCCCGGCGCGAGCCTGCTGTCCAAGGCACGTCAGGCCCGCGGCCAACGGCGCGGTGCGCGCGGCGCGTTCGGCATCACGGTCCTGAACCCGGCCGGCGGCATCCACATCATCATCAACGTCGCCCTGGCCGAAGCCGCCAACGAGCTGGCCGTCACCGTGCTGCACGAGCTGGTGCACGCCGTGCAGCTCAACGCCCCCGGCGCCCGCGAGCTCCACATCCGCGACATCCACCACGCCTACGGCGTGACCCGGTGGTCGCGCCGCGAAGAGCGCGACTACAACGCCCTGGTGGACCGGCGCGAAGCCGAAGCGCGCGGCCTGGAGCACCTCGCCGCGCAGCTCTGACCCGCCCGACCACCGCCCGGAAAGGCCCGTCATGCTGCTGCACCGAGACCCGCAGAGCGCCCACCACCTCATGGGCCGCAGCCAGACCTTCGACGCCATGCGGGAGTTCACCGCCCGCTACCTCGAAGGCGCCACCGGCACCGTGCACGCCGACCGGAACGTCAGCCAGCGCGAAGCGGTGTGCGGGCAGGTACTCGCATGGTCCAGCCGCGCCGGTTACCTGCCGACCCGAGTCCACCTGAGCGCGGCCACCACCTACCAGGCGGGCATGCCCGCCGTCCTCGAGGGCTTCCTCACCGATCCGACCGCCCTGCACCAGCTCCTGTCGGGCCTGCACACAGCGGGTCTGGCCGCCGTGGTCCACGCCGCCGGCAGCCCCGGCCCCGTTCATGGCATTCACACCCTGCCCGGCTGCGAGCCCTTGTTCACCATGGGCCAGCACCTGACCGTGCAGCGCTTCGGCCGCCGCCTCGCCGCCGTCCCCGGCCAGCAGGCCGGCGAGGTATGGCAGGTCACCGCAGTCGCCCCCACTGACGGCCAGCTATGGACTGTGCTCCGCCAGTTCAGCGGACTCGACCGCTACGTGTGGTCCGAGACCGGCACCTTGACGGTGAACGATGTCGACCTGTCCGGCAGCGGCGACGACGTCAGCGGCATCTACACCCGCCGCTTCACCCACCCCAGCGCGCCCGGCGTGGTGGCCGGCGTCCACCACTACATCTGCCCCGCCGACCCCGGCCACCACGTACGGCGGACCTTGTCGGTCGGCTGGGACGACGCACACGGCCACCGCCGCCTGGTCAACGAACACCAGGTCAACCGCCTGGGCTCCGGCGCCTGGTGCTCCACCTGGGAGGCCGCCGACACCCTGGCCCGCGACCTCACCCAGCGCCTGCGGCCCGGTGACATCAACCACGGCGCCCCACTCGACCACCGCCACAGCTTCGACCTGCCGTCCTGGCTCAAGCCCTGACCGCACCACCTACCCGGCTGCCATCCCGCCGGCCGGGCGCATCAACCGAGAGGAGATGAGGACATGAACGGAGACCCGTACCTGGTGACGTTCGTCCTCCAGGACCACGACGAGACCCACACCCAGCTCTGCTACGTCATCAAGGGCTGCGCCAGCGGCAGCGTCGCGGAACAGCGCGCCCGCCAGCTCGCCGACTCCCCCGCCGAACGCGCCGCCCGCCACGGCCGGCCCCTGGCTCAGCACTGCCAGGTCCGCCGCGCCGTCACCCTCATCAGCCCCGGCTGGTAGCTCCGCCCCGGGACGGCCGCCTGGCCGTCAACCGCACAGCCGTCCCGGGCCCACCCACCCGCAGTACAGCGAACAGGAAGGGCACCATCATGCCCGCTTTCGCCTTACGCCAGCGGCGGCTTCTCCTGATCACCGCCGCGCAGAAGCAGCAGTTCACCGACACAACCGCCGCCGACAAGGTCGCCAAGAACGCTCAGTGGAGGTGGTTGTGATGGCGAACAAGACGGCGTCGAATCCGCCGAAGGGCCAGTGCCGGCAGTGCTGGTACCACGCCTACGCCAGCCGGGAAGCGCACGCGGGGCTCGCACCCCGCGAGGACTGCCGGCCCTGCGTGGACCACATGGTCAACGGCCACCCCCACCACATGATCGTCCGGTGATCGCCGTGAGCAACGTTCCCGTCGGCCTTGCTCCCACCGCCGTACGTCAGCGCCGACTCCTCCTGATCACCGCCACCGCCCTGCCCACGATCGCCGCCTGGGCCCTGGACCACCACCGGCTCGGCACCCAGCTCGCCGCCGCCCGCCGCGACCCGCTCACCGGCCTGCCCACCCGCGACGAATTCACCACCCGCGCCACCCAGCTCGCCGACCGCCACCCCGCCGAGTCGGTCTTCCTGATCGCCGACCTCGACTTCTTCAAGGACACCAACGACGCGTTCGGCCACGGGGCCGGCGACGCCGTCCTGGCCGCGATCGGCCGCCGCCTGCAGACCTGGACCGGCCAACACCACGGCATCGCCGGCCGCATCGGCGGCGACGAATTCGTTGCCGCCGCCCGCCTGCAACCCGCCACCACCCTGACCGCGCTGACCAACCTGCAGCACACCCTGACCCGCCCCGTGCCGTGGGAAGCCCGACACCTGCCCGTCGCGGTGTCCATCGGCGCCGCCCACACCCGCGACCACACCGCCTTCGCACAGGCGCTGCGGGCGGCCGACACCGCGATGTACGCCACCAAGCACACCGGACACCCCCGCCTGTGGGCGCCGTACGACACCCCCGCCCCGAGCGTCAACGGCCGCCGCCAGGGCCGCCGCGGCACCCACCTGGACCCGGCCGCGGTTGCGGCACCCGCTGGAAGGACCCCCGCTGATGACTGACCTCTCCCCCCGCCTGGACACCATCCTCGGCGCTGAAACCGCCGCCCAGCTCGTCCACCAGCTCACCGCCCACCTCGCCCACACCGACGCGCTGCCCGCCGACGTCGCGTTCCGGCTGGTGTGCGAGCGGATGGCCGACGCCGACCCGCTGCTGCTCGCCGCCCCCGGCCAGGTCTGGGTCCGTCACCCCGACACCGACCCGGGCGACGTCCCCGCCCACCGGCTGGCCGTCCGTGACCGGCTCACCGAACCGCCCCGCGTGATCGTCACCTGCCTGGACGGCGACGCGATCGGCGACAGCGACGAACTACTGCTGGACGTACTGCACCTGTACCAGCTCGAGTCCTGGCAGCCCATCGACGTCTGCGCCCCGTGGATCGGGCAGATCCGGTGACCGCCGCCGCGGTGCGCCTCGCCCCGTACCCGCCGCTGACCGGCGCCGAACCCTGCCGGGCCCCCGACGTCGATCCCGAGCTGTGGTTCAGCACCAGCGCCCTGGACCAGGGCGAGGCGGCCGACCACTGCCGGGCCTGCCCGATCCGCTCGCAGTGCCTCGCCTACGCCTTGGACCACCCCGCCGAGACGTCCGACGGCGTGTGGGCGGCCACCACGCCCAAACGGCGTCGCGCCCTGCGCCGCCAGTTCGCCGACAACGGCACCGACTCCGAGGAGACGTCATGACCGCAACCGCCACCCGCCCCGGCACCCAGGACCCGGTCGCCCTGGCCGTCGCCATGCTCAAGAACAACATGCCCGCGGCCACCGTCGCGGCCGATACCGGACTGAGTTTCGGTGAGGTCGTCGCCGCAGCCGAGGCCGCCGGCATCACCCGCACGCCCGACCTCACCGCGCTCGGCAAGGAGATGGCCGAGGCCCTGGAATGGGGCCGCCGCCACGACAGCAAGAAGGTCCGCGCTCTTGCCGACCGGGCCCGCGCCGCACTCAACGACCTCGCCCGCCTGCGCCGCAACGAGTCCGTGGCCACCGAGGCCGAGACCGAGATCGCCCGCCTGCGCAAGCAACTCGCCGCCGCCGAGGACAAGCTGCGCGCCGCCACCGGCAAGACCCCCTCGCCCACGGCCGCCTACTCCAAGGCCCAGCGTGACGAGATCCGCCAGTGGGCTCGCCTCAACGGCCACACCGTCGGCGACCACGGCATCATCCCCGCCGCAGTCATCCAGGCATGGCAGAACGCCCACCGCAGCCGATGACCACCCGCCGGTGCCTGCCCGCCCAGTCAGCCCGGCAGACACCGGCGGCACCCACCCACTCCCCCGGCTCCCGTAAGGAATCCGATGCGCATCATCGCCACCATCCGGCCTATCCACGCCGACCAGACCGTGTGCACCCACAGGGTGACCAGCACCGGCAAGCCCAAGGAAGCCGGCTGTACAGGCCGGGCCGCGTACACCGTCATGTGCTCGGCCGGCGACTGGACCGAGACCGGCACCACCAAGGCCGCGCTGGAGTACAGCCGCGACAGCCACCTGCGCAGCCACATCACCCAGACGACCGCCGGCGCCCACGCCTGAAGGAGACCCGCCGCATGAAGCTCATCGTCAACCCCCGCGCCCTGGCCGACGCCGTCACCGCCGCCGGCCGCGCGCTGCCGGGCCGCCCGCCTGTACCGGTGATGGCCGCCCTCAAGCTGCACGCCGACGGCAACACCCTCACCGTCACCGGCTACGACTACGACACCTGCACCCACGCCGACGCCCCGGCCGTCGTCACCGACCCGGGCACGGTCCTGGTGCCCGGCCGGCTCCTCGCCGACATCGCCCGCACCCTGCGCCAGGACGTCCACGTCACCACCACCGACACCCTCGTCACCCTGGAGTCGGGCAGCGCCCGCTTCACCCTGCGCACCCTCCCGCTGGAGGAATACCCCCAGCTCCCCGACGACCCCGGGATCTCCGGCAGCCTCCCCAGCGCCGACTTCGCCGCAGCAATCGCGCAAGTCGCCATCGCTGCCAGCCGCGACGACACCCTGCCCGTCCTGACCGGCGTGCAGATGACCGTCGACGGCAACACCCTCACCTTCGCCGCCACCGACCGCTACCGCTTCGCCGTCCGCACCCTGCAGTGGAGGCCCAACGAGCCCGGCGCCGTCGGCCAGGCGCTGCTCCCCGCCAAACGGCTGCTGGAGACCGCCAAGGACGTGGCCGACGACGTCCGGCTGTTCCTGTCCCTGCCGGACGAATCCCACGGCATCACGGGCCTGATCGGCGAAACCACGCGCGTCATCCTGCGCGGCCTGGAGGGCGCGTTGCCGAACTACGAGAGCCTGTTTCCCACCGAGTTCGCCGTGACCGCCGACGTCAACACCGACGCCCTGGCCGGCGCCGTCAAGCGCGTCGCTCTGGTCGCCGAACGCAACACCCCCGTCCGCTTCAGCTTCACCCAAGGCGCCGTCACCCTTGAGGCCGGCACGAGCGACGAAGCGCAGGCAGTCGACGGCACCGACGCCAACTACACCGACCACTCCGGCCAGCAGCCCACGTTCGACATCGCCTTCAACCCCCAATACCTACTGGACGGCCTCACCGCGATCGGCCACGAGACCACCCGCTTCGCCTTCACCACCCCACACAAGCCCGCCCTGCTGCGCGCCGACAGCAGCCCCGACAGCGGCCCCGACAGCGGCCTGCAGTACCTGCTGATGCCGGTCCGCCTCACTGGCTGACCCCGCCCCCGGGGCACCGCGGCCCCGCCGAACACCGGCGGGGCCGCCACCCGTCTCGCTACCGTGGAACCCAGCGCCCCAAGGAGGCCCCCGATGACCGCGCAGCCCGTCGGCTCCACCCCGCCCCCGCCCTCCCCGGCCGCCGCCGCGCAGCTGCGCGCCCGCATCGCCGGCATTACCGATCAGGCGCGTGCCGACCGCTGGCTCCCATGGTTCGACCTCGAGTGGAGCCAAGCCCTCGAAGGTGCCCGGCAGTCCCTCGACCTCGGCCGCGTCTACGACACCCTCGCCACCTGGCAGCGCCGCCTCGACACCGCCCCCGTCGTCGACGCGTTCCTCGCCGGCGGCTGCGACACCTCGGACGGCGTGGCCCTCGAAGACGTCATCGGCCCCCGCCGGTGAGCGACAGCACATGGCCCGTCCGCCTCTCCCCCCGCGCCTCCAGCTACCTCGCCGCCCTCGATCCCGTCGCCCAGGAACTGGCCGCCGACGTCCTCGACATCGCGGCCCGCGCACCGCTGCACTGGCCCGCCTGGGACGCCAGCGACCCCGAAGGAGCGGACCTGCGCGGCGCCGCCGTCGGGCAGCTCAGCCTCCTGTACGTCATCAACCGCACTACCCAGCCGCCGCACCTGTACGTCCTCGACATCGTGTGGGCCGGCTGACCATCC
>NZ_JAPVLS010000112.1:0-5605 GCF_027158125.1 Streptomyces sp. H39-C1 | reverse complement strand
CAGCGACCCCGAAGGAGCGGACCTGCGCGGCGCCGCCGTCGGGCAGCTCAGCCTCCTGTACGTCATCAACCGCACTACCCAGCCGCCGCACCTGTACGTCCTCGACATCGTGTGGGCCGGCTGACCACTAGGCCGTCAGTCGACCGCCAACAGCTTCGCCAACATCACACGGTCCTCCGGCGTCATGTGCTCCCGCAGAAGCCGGTCCAGGGCATCCGGTGAGCCCCACGGCAGAGCATCGGACAGGCTCGCCGGCCCCGCTGCTGGCTTCTCTGCGCTGCGAGCGCTGCGGCGCTTGGGAATAGCAGGCCGGGCCACCGCGGCGAACTTCTCGACCGCCTTGCGTGCCGCCGCCGTCGCTGCCTTCACGTCGAACTTCTCGCCCTTGGGCAGCGCCTTCACCGCAGCCTTTATGACCTCCGCTGTCACCGGCACGCCATCGACCGCCAACGCCGTGCGATACACGACGCCCGCCGCTTCCACGCCGTGCTGGTCAGCGACCGGAACCAACTCAAGGACCGTGGCCTGGTTCAGCTTTTTGACGCCAATTGGCGTCAAACCGTTCGACTGTGAATCGAACAGGGACTCGGCGACCGGCCACGTCCGGATCAACTTGTCCGCCTGCCCCCGCGACATGTCCCACCGGTCCTCCAGGTAGGCGTCGAAGGTCTTGTGAGTGCCCCGGTAGAGCCGGCCGTCACGCACGATCTGCAGCGCCTTGCCCGCAGCCCAAAACGCCCACTGCAGCGTTTCGATCGCGGCCTCGCAGCGAGCAAAAACCTCCTGCTCCTCACCGATCAGCACCGGAGTGTCAGCGATCGGACGCTGCGGGGGAGTGGGCAGCTTCAGCGCCACATCCGTCGCCGACTCCGGCCGCCGCCCGCCGACACCGGCACCTGAGTTCAACCGGCGGCCCATCAGAGGTTCTGCTCTACACACAGGGCGAGGCTCATGAAGTCCTCGCGGGCCCTCAGCGCGGTGCCCGACTCCTTGTACTCCACGACCGTCAAACCGTTCTCGGCCGCATGTGCGTGAATTTTGTACTTTCGGATCGGATCGGCCATCCGCGGATAGCCGTGTTCGTCGATCCACGTCTTGACCCTGTCCAGCGCCGTGTCGCCGTCCCGGGGGTCGTGCAGATTGATCACCACGATGAAGGGGATGCCCCGCGGCTTCAGGATGCGCTCGATGGTGAACTCGGCTGGCTTCCACGACAGGAACTCTGGTGTGATCGGCACGATCGCCAGATCAGCCAGCTCCAGCACCTCGCGCAGAGCATCCGCAACTCGGCTCTCCCCGAGTGGATCGTCGCCCCACTCCGCATCCGGGTCGATCTCCATGAAGCCGGGGGTATCCACGATCACGCGCTTACGGGTGGGGCTGTCCTTGAGCTCTGTCAGGATGCCGACTTTCCCCCGCGTCACCAGGTAGTCGAACGGCAGCACTTCCTCGGGCACAGCGTCAGCCCAGTCCTCAAGGCTGCCCTGTGGGTCGACACCGGCCGCGACGACCGCGGCGTCTTCGATGTCGTTCTGCATGACACTGCTGCGCCCGCTCACGGCCGCCAGGTTGACGGTTATCGTGCTCTTCCCGGCGCCGCCCTTCTGCTGGATGACGATGATGAACTTCGGGCCGATGGCCCTGGCCGCCATAGCGGTAGCAGACCGCTGGGCAGGGGTGGTGGTACTCAAGAGACAGCCTCCGTCGCTTCCCCGTAGGTACTCGGATTGGTCTGCACAGAATGCCAGACGACCGAACACCGCCAACGCAACCATCCCGAGAACCACCGGATCGAGCGGTACACGCCGGCGGCCGGTTGCTACCGGCAGGCTCAGCCGATACGAGCACCTTTACGCCGTAAAGACGACAGCGCCACTCCAGTCACCCGATCGTCAGTCTCCTTCAGGAAGGCGGTCTTCCCAGGTTCTGCCCCGCCGCCCACACTCGGCTACGAGGACGGGGGAGGGGCAGAGCCATGGAACTGCTGCTGGTGTTAGTGGGCTTGGTCGCGGTCGGGGCCGGAGTGGTCGTGGTGGGGCGTGCGCGGATGGGCCGGGCTGAGGCGCGTGCTGAGCAGTTGCGCCTGGCGGAGCAGGCCCGCGTGGACGCGCGTCGGACCATGGATGTGGTGCTGGCGATGAATGACCGGGAGTTCGAGGAGTACGTGGCGGATCTGTGCCGCCGTGACGGCTGCTCCGATGTGGTGCGCGTCGGGGGAGCGGGGGACTTGGGTGCCGACGTCATCGCGTTCCTGCCTGACGGCCGCAAGCTGGTGATCCAGTGCAAGCGCTACGCCCCGCACCGGTCGGTGGGCAGCCGGGACATTCAGACGTTCAACGGCACCGCCCGCGCCGAGCACGGCGCCGACATCCCGGTGTTCGTCGCGACCTGCCCGTTCACCAAGCCCGGCCGGGACTTCGCCGCCAAGCACGCCCTGGTCCTCATCGACCTCGATCTGCTGGGCTTTTGGAACACCGGCTCGCCGCTGACCTCGTTCTTCGCCCTGGACATCACGCGCTCCGGCACCCACAAACGCCCCAAGCCCGCGACCAAGCGCCCGGCCCGGCGGCTTCCACCCGCCCGGCCCGACACGGCAACCTGACCGGGAAGGACGCCACGGCGTCCCTGCCACCCAGCGCCGTCCCGGGGAGCCCGACATGCCTGATCACCGCCCCCGGGGCTATCAGCCGGCCTGGCGGCCGCGGCCGCAGACGGTAGAGCTCCTAGCGGCGGTCGACGTCATCCTCGCCCGGTACGCCGAGCAGCTGCCGCTCTCGATCCGGCAGGTGTTCTACGCCGCCGTGTCCGACGGCGCGCTGCCCAAGACCGAGCGCGGCTACAAGCGGCTGGCCGAAGTGTTGGGCATGGCCCGGCGTGCGGACCGGATCGCGTGGGAGGCGATCCGGGATGACTCCGGCACCTGCCTGTCCCCGCCCCCTGAGTTCGCCGGCCTCGAGGACTTCCGTACCCAGATGCGCCAGGCCGCCGCGAACTTCCGCCTCGACCGGCAGGAAGGGCAGCCGGCCCGGATCGAGATCTTCTGCGAGAGCGCGGGCATGGCCCCGATGCTGACCCGCATCGCCCACCCCTTCGGCATCGACGTGCGCTCCGGCGGAGGCTTCAACTCGCTGCCCGAAAAACGCAACACCGCGCTGCGCGCCGCCGCCGAGACCCGGCCGCTGCGCCTGCTGCACATCGGGGACCTGGACCCGTCCGGGGTCTGGCTGCCGGTCGCCCTGGCTGAGGACGTCGCAGCGTTCGCTGCGGCCCACGGGGGAAGGAGCGAGTTGGTGCGGGTGGCGGTGACGGAGGAGCAGGTGGCCCGGTACCAGTTGCCGTCGGCGCCGGTGAAGGCGACGGACCGGCGCGCGTTCACCGCGGCCGGCACCACGCAGGCCGAGGCGTTGCCCCCGGACGTGCTGCTGGCTCTGGTCCGCGGGGCGATCGAGGAACGGCACGACCGGGCGGTGTTCGACGCGGTGCTGGAACGTGAAGCGGCCGAGCGTGAGCAGCTGCTGAGGGAGCTGGGGGAGTAGCCCGCTACTGCTCACGGCTCGTCTCTGTCCACAGGCCGAGTTCTGCAGGGTGGGGTCATGAGTGATGACACGAGCACGATGCGGCCGGTGTTGTGCGAGCAGTGGCACGACTTTTCTTGCGACGAGGGGCAGGGCCAGGTGTGCTGGGAGTTGGTGCCGGACGGCTTTCAGGCGCAGGTGGTGTTCCTGATCAATGAGCGGGTGAGGGAGCGGGAGCAGGCTGATCCGGGGGAGCGTCCCCGGGTCACCAGGCGGTCCAGCGTGGCCTGGGTGGCCGATCGGCTGAACGTGAAGCCGTGGGTGGTGCGCGGGTACGTGCGGGGTGGGTTGTTCGTGTGGCCGGGGCGGCAGGTGCGGGAGCGGGTGTACGAGCGGGTGCTGGACATCGTCTGCCCGTACCGGCTGGCGAAAGCGGAGGCCGAGTGGGCCGAGGTGCTGGCCAAGGAGGCGCGGCGGGAGGCCCGGCGTGCCGCCCGGGAGCGTAGCCGTGGCGAGATGTGAGTGGTCAGGCGTCGGTCGGGGCGGGGGCTGCTACTTGGACTGCCCGCGGGAAGGGAGAGCCGCGGCCCAGTCGAGGGGTATGCCGTTGCGTTTGGCCTTCACGACGGCGGCGGTTGCTGCGGCCAGCAAGCCGGGGTAGTCGCCGGTCCAGGCTTCGGCGAGCCATGCGAGGTGCTCTCGGAAGGCCGCTCTCCCGTGGCCGTTGGAGAAGATGGCGGTGTCCGGCACGATGAGAAGGCCGACTGTCTTGGGCGTTCCATCCAGTAGGACAGTTCCCTGACACATGTGCCGGGCAGTCAGGATCGGCCCGCGTGTAGAGGTGACGATCTGCTCGTGCCAGAACGCTCGCGCCTCTTGCAGCAGTTGCTGCCGCAGGAACCGCGCTGCTGGCACGAGGCACACCAGATCCAAGGGAGACGCACCCGGCCTGACTGAGGCTGTAGTCACCGGTTCAGCGTGTCAGGTGGGTAGCTGGCGGCTCACCCCTGTCTGTTGTGGCTGGCCTAGCCGGGTCTTTTCTGGTTTGCAAGCCGGGACGTGGCTGTTGATGTGGTGCCGGTGGGCGGGTGTTGGGGTGGCCGATGGCCGGCCCGGGGAGCGCGGGAGTCTGCCCGCCGGGGTGTCCCGAAGGGGCACCCCGCCCCTCTCCCCGAACCCCGCCCAACCCACCCCCACCCATTCCATCCCTTCAATTCACCATTGCATTTCTATCTAACTGAGCATCAGATACGGCAACGCATGGCGCATGCACACACTCACTCGGAACGAAAAGCAACGCACCGAACAATCCCAGTCAACCAACTAATCAGCCGACACCCATAAACGTTGATACAATTGCGGGACCGAGACACCCACCACCCAATCCAGGAACGGGATTGCCCTACGCAGTGCATCATCTGAAACCGGCTCAGAATCCAGCTCCAACCAGCCGTCTCGACACACGGACAGCGCCCCGAGGGTGTGCCTCAAATTCGCCAAAACTACATCTGCATCATTCCCGATCCAGCACCCAGAAGCCTGCACCAAGCCACGGTGCGCACCTTCAGATCAGGAATTCATGAAGTAGCACACAAAGGAGTCGGCCCCCCGCGCGCCACACCTGGACAGGTGGGGCCGGCCCCGGGGTAGCGGAGCGAAACCCCAGTAACTACACAGGCCAGGACGTGATGCACCCACCGCACCCCCCTCACACCCCCGCCGGTCCGGACGGACGCGCGCCCTTCCCGATAAGCGAAGCGTTCGGGAAAGGAAACACCCAGCAAAATGGAATGCAGCGAAGCGGAATTCCCGCCATTACACGGATTTGAGCACGACGGAAAACCGGTGTTCCCGCGAAGATGGAACACTGCCAACCTGAATACGCGAAGCGAATTCAGAACCCGTTTTGCCCTTGACTAACGGGAAAGGGAAACCGAAACGAAACTCAACACAAATTCCCTGAATGGGAATGCAAACACCCCAACCAAGTGCCCCAACGGGGCACGACATAAACCACAAAGAATTCCCCGAAGGGGAATTCATGGGGGGTTTGGAATTCCGAAAGGAATTCATTTAAGGCCCTTTAGGGC
>NZ_JAPVLS010000111.1:0-26786 GCF_027158125.1 Streptomyces sp. H39-C1 | reverse complement strand
ACCGCGCCGCTGCGCCCGGACAACCCGGCGTACGTCATCTACACCTCGGGATCGACCGGCCGGCCCAAGGGCGACGTCGTCACGCACCGCCCGCTGGCCGCCTACCTCGACTACGCCCGCGCCACCTACCCCAGCGCGGCGGGCCGGGCCCTGCTGCACTCCTCCGTGGCCTTCGACATGACCGTCACGACCCTGTACGCGCCGCTGATCTCCGGCGGCCGCGTCCAGGTCGGCCCGCTGGAGGAGGTGCGCGAGCGGCCCACGTTCCTGAAGGTCACCCCGTCGCACATGGCGCTCCTCGCGACGCTGCCGCCGGAGTCCGCGCCCACCGGGGAACTGGTGGTGGGTGGTGAACTGCTGCTCTCCGAGACCGTCGAGACGTTCCGCAAGGACAACCCGGGCGTCACCGTCGTCAACGAGTACGGCCCGACCGAGGCCACCGTCGGCTGCTGCGTGCACATCCTGGCGCCGGACGACGAGCTGCAGCCCGGCGCGGTGTCCATCGGACGCCCCACCCACGCCAGTGAACTCCACGTCCTGGACGGGTCCCTGCGGCCCGTCCCGGCGGGGAGGACCGGCGAGCTGTACATCGCGGGCGGCCAGCTGGCCCGCGGCTACCTCAACCGGCCGGGACTGACCGCGGAACGCTTCGTCGCCGACCCGTTCGGCGCCCCCGGATCGCGGATGTACCGGACCGGCGACCGGGTGCGCCGCTCGGCCGACGGCACCCTGGACTTTCTCGGCCGGTTCGACGGCCAGGTCAAGATCCGCGGCTTCCGCATCGAACTGGGCGAGATCGAGTCCGCGCTGCTGCGCCGGCTGGAGGTCGGCCAGGCCGCGGTGACGGTCCATCAGGAGGGCGCAGGCAGCGCCCACCTGATCGCCTACGTGGTGCCGTCGTCCAAGGGCGGCATCGACGTCGGCCGGCTGTCCGCGTACGCCGCCGAGACACTGCCCGAATACATGGTCCCCAGCGTGATCCTCACCCTGGACGCCCTCCCGCTGAACGCCAACGGCAAGCTGGAGGCCGGCTCCCTGCCGGTACCCCGCTTCGCCTCCCTGACCGCGTTCCGCGCCCCGTGGACCAAGGTCCAGACGCTGCTGTGCGAGCTGTTCGCCCAGTACTCCGGGGCGGCCAGGGTCGGCGTCGACGACGACTTCTTCGCGCTCGGCGGCACCAGCCTCGGAGCCGCCCAGGTGGCCAACAAGGCCCGCAGGAGCGGCGTCCGCTTCAGCCTCCAGGACGTGGTCGACCACCGCACCGCGCTGCGGCTGGCCGCGGCCGTCTCCGAGGACTCCGACGGCGCGGCTCCGGTCCCCTCGCTCTCCACCACGTAGGTCCCCGTACCACCACACAGGTCCCGTACCACCACACAGGTCCCGTACGTCCCTCCTGCCCTTCGGTCTTCAACCAGTAGAGGATGAACACGATGTCGCTCTTGCAACTCGCGGGCATGGGGTGGATCTCCCGCTCGCTCAGCGTCGCCGCCCGGCTCGGTATCGCCGACCACCTCGCGGACGGTCCCAAGTCGCCCGCGGAGCTCGCGCAGCTCACCGACTCCGACCCGGACGGGGTGCTGTACCTGCTGCGGGTGCTCGGCATCGTCGGCGTCTTCAAGGAGAACGAGGACGGCACGTTCGAGCACACCGAGACGTCGCAGCCGCTGCGCGACGACCACCCGCAGTCGATGCGCTACTGGTGCGTACTCGGCGGCGAGATGTACTACGACGTCTGGCGCGACCTGCTGACGACCGTCAAGACCGGCAAGCCGGCCTCCCAGTCCGAGTACGGCGGCTCCATCTACGCCTACATGGACCAGGACACCGACGCCGGCGAGATCTACGACAAGGCCATGGCGGACATCACCCGCCCGGCCGCCGCCGAGCTCGCCCGTGACTTCGACTTCTCGTGGATCCGCAAGGTCGTCGACATCGGCGGCGGCACCGGCCACCTGCTCAAGGGCATCCTGGGCGCGCACCCCGACGTCGAGGGCGTCGTCGCCGACCGCGCCGACGTCGCCGAGCGCGGCACCAAGGAACTCGCCGCCACCGGCGACGAGGACCTCATCCGCCGGCTGACGTTCGTCGAGTCGGACTTCTTCGCGGAGGTTCCGGCGGGCGGCGACGCGTACTTCCTCAAGAACGTGCTCCACAACTGGAGCCCGGACAGCAGCGTCAAGATCCTGGAGACCGTGCGCAAGGCCATGGTCCGCACCGTCGAGGACTCCGAGGGCCTGGCGGCCGAGCCGGTGCTCTTCGTGATCGAGCCGCTGCTCGGCCACGACAACGCGTCCGCGATCCGCTCGCTCTTCCAGATGGTCGTCTGCGAGGAGGGCACCCGTATCCGCTCCGAGCCGGACATGCGCAAGCAGGCGGAAGGCGCCGGCTTCGAAATCCGCTCGATCAAGCACCTGTCCACGGAGCACAGCGTGGTCGAAATGATCCTGGCCCGGGACTGACGGGACAGAAAGGAAGCATTCGTATGTGGGACGCCCAGTTCGAAGAAATCGTCAGGCCCCATCTCTCATTCCTGCCCGAGGACGCCGAATTCACCCCCGAGCTCGATCTTCGGGAATTCGGCCTCGACTCCCTCGGCATCGTCGACCTGCTGATCGCGCTGGAGAACGCGTACGACGTCAAGTTCACCGACGACGCGCTCGCCATGGAGACGTTCGAGACGCCGGGCGCGTTGTGGGGAACGCTGTCGGGTCTCCTGGTCCCCGTCGGCTGACGGTCGGCCGACCGGTTGGTTGACCGGCCGGTTGGCCGGCGAAGAGGGCTTGGAACAGTACATCGGGGGCACGGCATCCTTGGCGGGATGCCGTGCCCTGCGGCGTTTGCGGCGGCCCCTCTGTCCACCCCTGCCCACCCCTGACCGCCATCGCCGGATAGGGGTGGGCAGGGGTGGTTGGTCCGGAAGGGCCGAAATAGCGTGACCGGAACGAATGGCTGTTCCAGTTCTTCCTCATGAGGTGGACCACGTGTCGAAAGAGTCGAATGAAGAAAAGCTCCTCGACTACCTCAAGCGGGCTACGGCCGAGCTGAGGGAGACTCGTCGGCGCCTCCGTGAAGAGGAGGACAAGCAGCGCGAACCGATTGCCATCATCGGAATGTCCTGCCGGTTCCCCGGCGGTGTACGCAATCCCGAGGAACTGTGGGACCTGCTCGCCGCCGGCGGCGACGCGATATCGGACTTCCCGTCGGACCGCGGCTGGGACGTCGAGGGCATCTACGACCCCGACCCGGACACCGAGGCCACCGGCAAGACGTACTCCCGCGAAGGCGGCTTCGTCCACGACGCCACCGAGTTCGACGCCGAGTTCTTCGGCATCAGCCCGCGCGAGGCCCTGGCGACCGACCCCCAGCAGCGGCTGCTGCTGGAGGCGTCCTGGGAAGCGTTCGAACGCGCCGGCATCGACCCCGCGACCATGCGCGGCAGCTCCACCGGCGTCTTCGCGGGCATCATGTACCACGAGTACGGCACCGACCGCACGGTCGTGCCCGAAGGCGTCGAAGGCTTCCTCGGCACCGGCACCGCGGGCAGCGTCCTGTCCGGCCGTGTCTCGTACACCCTGGGCCTCGAAGGCCCGGCCGTGACCGTGGACACCGCCTGCTCCTCCTCCCTCGTCACCGTTCACCTGGCCGCCTCCGCGCTGCGCCAGGGCGAATGCTCGCTGGCCCTCGCGGGCGGTGTGACGGTCATGGCGACCCCTGACACCTTTGTCGACTTCAGCCAGCAGCGCGGCCTCGCCGCGGACGGCCGGTGCAAGCCGTTCGCCGACGCGGCCGACGGCACGGGCTGGGGCGAAGGGGTCGGCGTCCTGGTCCTGGAGCGACTGTCCGACGCGCGCCGCAACGGTCACCGTGTGCTGGCCGTCGTGAAGGGGAGCGCGGTCAACCAGGACGGCGCCAGCAGCCAGCTCACCGCCCCCAACGGGCCCTCGCAGCAGCGCGTCATCCGGCAGGCCCTGGCCGGCGCCCGGCTCTCGGCCGAGGACATCGACGCCGTCGAGGCGCACGGAACCGGCACCCGGCTCGGCGACCCCATCGAGGCGCAGGCGCTCCTCGCGACGTACGGACAGGAGCGGGCGGACGGCCGTCCGCTGTGGCTCGGTTCGGTCAAGTCCAACCTCGGCCACACGCAGGCCGCCGCGGGCGTCGCCGGCATCATCAAGATGGTGCTCGCCCTCGGGCACGAGGAACTGCCCCGCACCCTGCACGTGGACGCCCCGAGCTCGCACGTGGACTGGACGGCGGGCTCCGTCGAGCTGCTGACCGAGGCCCGGCCGTGGCCGGCGGGGGAGCGGACCCGCCGTGCGGGTGTCTCGTCCTTCGGCATCAGCGGGACGAACGCGCACGTGATCGTGGAGGAGGCTCCGGCCGAGGCCGCTGTTGAAGACGTCGTGGCGCCCGTGGTCCCGGCGCTGCCGGTGGTGCCGTGGATGCTGTCGGGCAAGTCGCCCGAGGCGCTGCGGGCGCAGGCGGCACGCCTGCGGGAGTTCGTGCTGGCCGACGCGGGTCTCGACCCGGCGGCGGTCGGTTCGGCACTCGCGACGACCCGCGCGGTGTTCGCGCACCGGGGCGGCGTCGTGGCCGCCGACCGTGATGGTCTGCTGGCCGGACTGGCGGTACTCGCCGAGGGCGGGAGCGCCCCCGGCGCGGTGCAGGGCCTGGCCGGCTCCGGCCGGACGGCGTTCCTCTTCACGGGGCAGGGCAGTCAGCGGGCGGGGATGGGGCGTCAGCTGTACGCCGCGTTCCCGGTGTTCGCGGAGGCGCTGGACGCGGTGTGTGCGGCGCTCGATGCGCACCTTGAACTGCCGCTCAAGGACGTTCTGTTTGCCGGGGCGGACGGCCGGCTGAACGAGACGGGCTTTACGCAGCCGGCTCTGTTCGCGCTGGAGGTCGCACTGTTCCGGCTGCTGGAGTCCTTCGGGGTCCGGCCGCAGGTGCTGGCGGGTCACTCCATCGGCGAGCTGGCCGCCGCACACGTCGCAGGGGTCTGGTCGCTGGAGGACGCGGCGCTGCTCGTTGCGGCTCGTGGCCGTCTGATGCAGCAACTTCCCGCCGGTGGTGCGATGGCGGCGATCCAGGCCACCGAGGCCGAAGTCCTGCCGCAGCTCACCGACAGGGTGGGGATCGCGGCCGTCAACGGGCCCACCTCCATCGTGGTCTCCGGTGATGAAGACGCCGTGGCCGCCGTGATCGCGCACTTCGACGGCATCGGACGGAAGACCAAGCGCCTCACCGTCAGCCACGCCTTCCACTCCGTCCACATGGAGCCGATGCTCGAGGAGTTCCGTGCCGTTGCGGCCGGGCTCACGTACAACGCGCCCTCGATCCCGATCGTCTCGACGCTGACGGGCAAGGCCGCCACCGACCAGGAGCTGACCGACCCGGCGTACTGGGTCCGGCACGTCCGCGAGGCCGTGCGCTTCGCCGATGCCGTCACCACGCTCCAGGACCAGGGCGTCAGCACCTTCCTGGAGCTCGGCCCGGACGCGGTCCTGACCGCCATGGGCGCCGACAGCGCCACGGAGAACACGACCCTCGTCCCGGCACTGCGCCGCGACCACGACGAAGC
Source organism: Streptomyces sp. H39-C1 (assembly GCF_027158125.1). NCBI lineage: Bacteria > Bacillati > Actinomycetota > Actinomycetes > Kitasatosporales > Streptomycetaceae > Streptomyces > Streptomyces sp. H39-C1. The sequence goes on along the minus strand of NZ_JAPVLS010000111.1, from coordinate 21,205 downwards.
GCAGATCTTCGTCACCTCCCTCGCGACCCTCCACACCCGGGGCGTCCCCGTCGCCTGGCCGGCCTTCTTCGGCACCGGTCGCGCGCTCGTCGACCTCCCCACCTACGCCTTCCGGTCGAGCCGTTACTGGCTGGACACCCCGGCGGCCTCGGCCGCCGGTGACATGGCCGCCGTCGGCCTCGTGGACGCGGGGCACCCGTTGCTCGGCGCGGCCGTCGTGCTGCCGGAGTCGGACGGGCTGCTGTTCACGGGCCGGCTGTCGCTCGGCTCCCACCCGTGGCTGGCGGAGCACGTGGTCGCGGGCACGGTCGTCGTGCCGGGGGCGGCGCTCGTCGAGATCGCCGTGCGCGCGGGCGACGGGACCGGCTGCGGTGTGCTGGACGAACTCACGCTGCACGCACCGCTGGTGGTGCCCGGCACCAGGACCGTTCAGCTGCGGGTCCAGATCGGTGAGCCCGGTCGGGACGGACGGCGGACGGTGGTGGTGTTCTCGCGTATCGAGGACGCCTCCGAGAGCGCCTGGACGCGGCACGCCGACGGTCTGCTCGCGCCCCATGACACCGCAGCCGCAGCCGGTTTCGACCTGGCGCAGTGGCCGCCGACCGGGGCCGAGGCCGTAGCGGTCGACGGGCTGTACGCGGCGATGGCCGCGAGCGGCCTGGAGTACGGGACGACGTTCCAGGGAGTGCGGGCCGCCTGGCGGCACGGCGAGGAGATCTTCGCCGAGGTCGCCCTGCCGGAAGGGGTCGAGGCCGCGGGCTTCGGCATCCACCCCGCGCTGCTGGACGCCGCCCTGCACGGAATCGCGCTCGCGCAGCCGGACGGCGGCGCGGCCGAGCTGCCGTTCGCCTGGTCCGACGTCGCTCTGCACGCGGCGGGCGCGACCGCCCTGCGGGTGCGGATCACCCCCGCGGCCTCCGGCTACACCCTGCGGCTGGCCGACCCCCAGGGCGCTCCCGTGGCCACGGTGGGTTCGCTGGCACTGCGCCCGGTCGCCACCGGTGAGCTGCAGAGCGCGCACGACCGTGAGCTGTACGAGATCCGGTGGAGCCCGCTGCCGCAGCAGGCGTCGCACGAGGACGCGGGTGCGGCAGCGGCAGCGGCAGCGGAGATCCTGAACGTCCCTGCGGGGGTCGACCCCGCCGAGGCGGTCACCGGAGTCCTGGCGCGGCTGCAGGAGTGGCTGGCCGACGAGGAGGCGTCCGACGCACGCCTCGTCGTCCGCACCCGGGGCGCGGTCGCTGCCCTTCCCGGCGAGGACATCACGGACCTCGCGCAGGCCGCCGTCCACGGCCTCGTCAGGGCCGCACAGACGGAGCACCCGGGCCGCATCGTCCTCCTCGACACGGAGGCGGACACGGACACGGACACGGACACGGACGACATCCCGGACGCTGTCACGGTCTCGGGGGAGCCGGAACTGGCGCTCCGGGAGGGCCAGTTGTTCGTGCCGCGCCTGGCGCGCACCGTTCCCGCCACCGGCGGAGTGACGTGGCGTGCCGACGGCACCGTACTGATCACCGGTGGAACCGGCGGCCTGGGCGCGCTCACCGCGCGCCACCTGGTCGCCGAGCACGGAGTCCGCAACCTGGTGCTGACCAGCCGCCGCGGCCTCCAGGCCCCCGGCGCCACCGAGTTGGTGGCCGAGCTGGAGACGGCCGGTGCTTCGGTGAGCGTCGCCGCCTGCGACGTCTCCGACCGTTCCGCGCTGGCCCAGCTGCTCGCCGAGGAGTCGATCACCGCGATCGTGCACGCGGCGGGCGTGGTCGACGACGGCATGATCACCTCGCTCACCGCCGACCGGGTGGCCGCCGTCCTGGCCCCCAAGGCGGACGCGGCCCGGCACCTCCACGAGCTGACGGCCGACGCCGACCTCGACGCGTTCATCCTGTTCTCGTCCGCCGCCGGCACGTTCGACGGTTCAGGGCAGGGCGGTTACGCCGCCGCGAACGCCTACCTCGACGCGCTGGCGGTCCACCGCCGGAGCCAGGGACTGGCCGGGCTCTCGCTCGCCTGGGGCCTGTGGGACCCGGCGGTCGGCGGCATGGGCGCCGAGCTGACCACGGCGGACGTGGAGCGGATGGAACGCTCCGGCGTCCTCGCGATCGGCCGGCAGCAGGGACTGGCCCTGCTCGACGCCGCGCTCGCCGACAACCACGCCCACCTGCTCCCCGTCGCCTTCGGCAGGAGCGCCCTGGAGCAGCGGGCCCGGCTCAACACCCTCCCCGCCGTCCTGCGCGGTCTGACGCGTCCGGCCCCCACCGCCCGCAAGGCGGCGGCATCGGCCGCCACGGACGCCGCCGGGCTGGCGGAGCGCCTCGGCGCACTGACCGGAGTGGAACGGCGCCGGCTGCTCCTCGACCTCGTCCGGCGCCACGTGGCCGCCGTGCTCGGTTACGACGGCGTGCAGAAGGTCGCCGGCGACAAGCCGTTCAAGGAGTTCGGCTTCGACTCGCTCACGGCGGTGGAGTTCCGCAACCGCCTCGGCGCCGAAGCCGAGGTGCGGCTGCCCGCGACGCTCGTCTTCGACTACCCGACGCCGCTCGCCGTGGCCGAGTTCCTGCTGGTGGAGCTGCTGGGCGAGGAGGCCGCGAGCGCGGCCGACGTGACGGCCGCGGTGGTCCCGGCGGCGGGATCCGTGCTCGACGAGCCGATCGCGATCGTCGGGATGGCCTGCCGGTTCCCCGGCGGGGTCTCCTCGCCCGAGGAGCTGTGGGCACTGCTGGCGAGCGGTGGCGACGGGGTGTCGTCGTTCCCGGTCGACCGTGGCTGGGACGTCGAAGGCATCTACGACCCCGACCCGGACGCGGTCGGCAAGACGTACTCGCGCCACGGCGGATTCCTGGACCGGGCGGCCGACTTCGACCCCGGCTTCTTCGGGATCAGCCCCCGCGAGGCACTCGCGATGGACCCGCAGCACCGGCTGTTGCTGGAGTCGTCGTGGGAGGCGTTCGAGCGCGCGGGCATCGACCCGGCGACCGTACGCGGCAGCTCCACCGGCGTCTTCGCCGGCGTGATGTACCACGACTACACCTCGGTGCTGGAGCAGTCTGCCCACCGCAACACCGAGGGCTTCATGGGCGTCGGCGGCAGCATCGCCTCCGGCCGTGTCTCGTACACCCTGGGCCTCGAAGGCCCGGCCGTGACCGTGGACACCGCCTGCTCGTCCTCGCTCGTCGCCGTCCACCTGGCCGGCCAGGCGCTGCGCTCGGGCGAGTGCTCGCTCGCCCTCGCGGGCGGCGTGACGGTCATGGCGACCCCGGACACCTTCGTCGACTTCAGCCGCCAGCGGGGCCTCGCCCCCGACGGCTACTGCAAGCCGTTCGCCGAGGCCGCCGACGGCACCGGCTGGGGTGAGGGCGTCGGCATGCTGCTCCTGGAGCGGCTCTCCGACGCGCAGCGCAACGGCCACCGGGTGCTGGCGGTCGTGCGCAGTAGCGCGATCAACCAGGACGGCGCGAGCAACGGACTCACGGCCCCCAACGGCCCGTCCCAGCAGCGCGTCATCCGGCAGGCCCTCGCCGCCGGTTCGCTCACGACCAGTGACGTCGACGCCGTCGAGGCGCACGGCACGGGCACCCGCCTGGGCGACCCGATCGAGGCGCAGGCGCTGCTGGCGACGTACGGGCAGGAGCGGGCGGACGGTCAGCCGCTGTGGCTGGGTTCGGTGAAGTCGAACCTCGGTCACACGCAGGCTGCCGCCGGTGTCGCGGGCATCATCAAGATGGTGCTGGCGATGCGGCACCAGGAGTTGCCGCGCACGCTGGGCGTCGACGCTCCCAGCTCGCATGTGGACTGGTCGGCGGGGTCTGTTGAGTTGTTGACGGAGGCGCGGCCGTGGCCGGTGCGGGAGCGTCCGCGTCGTGCGGGTGTGTCGTCGTTCGGGATCAGTGGGACGAACGCGCATGTGATCGTGGAAGAGGCTCCGGCCGAGGTCGTGACGGATGCGGTTGCTTCGGTTGAGCTGCCGGTGGTGCCGTGGGTGCTGTCGGGCAAGACGCCGGAGGCGTTGAAGGCTCAGGCGGCCCGGTTGCGGGAGTTCGTGCTGGCCGATGCGGGTCTGGATCCGGTGTCGGTGGGTTCGGCGCTGGCGACCACGCGTGCGGGCTTCGCGCAACGTGCGGGTGTGGTGGCGGCGGACCGTGAAGGCCTGCTGAACGCTCTGGACGCGGTCGTTGACGGTGAGGCCAAGACGACTGTGGCCGGCGCCGGCGATCTGGCGTTCCTCTTCACGGGGCAGGGCAGCCAGCGGGCGGGGATGGGGCGTGAGCTCTACGCGGCCTTCCCGGTGTTCGCGGAGGCGCTGGACGCGGTGGGTGCCGCACTCGACGCGCACCTTGAACTGCCGCTGAAGGATGTTCTCTTCGCCGACGATGACCGGTTGGACGAGACGGGCTTCACGCAGCCTGCTCTGTTCGCGCTGGAAGTGGCGTTGTTCCGGTTGTTGGAGTCCTTCGGGATCCGGCCTCAGGTGCTGGCCGGTCACTCCATTGGTGAGCTGGCCGCCGCGCATGTCGCGGGGGTGTGGTCGCTGGAGGATGCGGCGCTGCTGGTTGCGGCTCGTGGCCGGTTGATGCAGCAGCTTCCCTCCGGCGGTGCGATGGCAGCGATCCAGGCCACGGAGGCCGAAGTCCTGCCCACGCTCACGGAGAAGGTGGGGATCGCGGCCGTCAACGGCCCGACATCCATCGTCGTCTCCGGTGACGAGGACGCTGTCGCCGGGGTCATCGCGCACTTCGACGCTCTGGGACGGAAGACCAAGAGGCTGACCGTCAGCCACGCCTTTCACTCCCTGCACATGGAGCCGATGCTCGAGGAGTTCGGCACTATCGCGGCCGGGCTCACGTACAACGCGCCCTCGATCCCGATCGTCTCGACGCTGACCGGACAGCCCGCCACCACCGAAGAACTCACCGACCCCGCCTACTGGGTCCGGCACGTGCGCGAGGCCGTGCGCTTCGCCGACGCCGTCACCACCCTTGAGGGCCAGGGCGTCACCACATTTCTGGAACTGGGCCCCGACGCCGTTCTGACGGTGATGGGCGCGGACAGCGTCACGGATGCGGCCGGTACCGCACTGATCGCGTCGCTGCGTCGGGAGCAGGACGAGGCCGAGACCTTCGTGTCGTCCGTCGCCGCACTGCACACGCGTGGCGTCGAGGTCGACTGGCGGGCCTTCTTCGGCACCGGCGCGACCACCCCGCTGCTCGACCTGCCCACCTACGCCTTCCAACACCAGCACTACTGGCCGGAGCGGGCCGCCGTCACGGCGGGAGACGTCCGGGCGGCCGGCCTCGCGGATGCGGAACACCCCCTGCTGGGAGCGGCCATCGCTCTTCCCGACTCCGACGGGGTGCTCTTCACCGGGCGGCTGTCGCTGTCGTCGCACCCGTGGCTGGCGGAGCACGCGGTCTCCGGCACCGTGGTCGTGCCCGGTGCGGCGCTCGTCGAGATCGCCGTGCGGGCGGGCGACGAGACGGGCTGCGGAGCGCTGGAGGAGCTGATGCTCCAGGCACCGTTGGTGCTCGACGGACAGGGCGCCGTACAGCTGCGGGTCACGGTCGGCGAGGCCGACGCGCGTGGCCGGCGGACGGTGAGCGTGTTCTCGCGCGCCGAGGAGACGACGGACGACCGGCAGTGGGTCCGGAACGCCGAGGGCGTGCTGAGCGCCGACGTTCCGGAGCCCGGGTTCGACTTGGCGCAGTGGCCGCCCGCCGGCAGCGAGCCGGTCGCGGTGGAGAGCCTCTACGCCGATCTGGCCGGGCTGGGACTGGAGTACGGGCCGCTCTTCCAGGGTCTGCAGGCCGCCTGGCGCCTCGGTGAGAACGTCTACACCGAGGTCGTCCTGCCGGAAGGCACCGAAGGAGCCGAGGCCGACGCCTTCGCTCTCCACCCCGCCCTGCTGGACGCCGCTCTGCACGGCATCGCCCTGCGGGAGACGGACAACGGCGCGGCCGAGCTGCCGTTCGCCTGGTCCGACGTGGCGGTGTACGCGACCGGTGCGACCGCGCTGCGGGTGCGGATCGCCCCCGCGGACTCGGGCTACGCGCTGCAGCTCGCCGACGACCAGGGCGTACCGGTGGCGACGGTCGGCGCCCTCGCGCTGCGGCCGATCGCGGCCGATGACTTCGCCACCCCGGAGCGCCTCGCCCACGACTCGCTCTTCCACCTGGACTGGATCGCGCTCCCCGCGCCGGCGGCCTCGGCCGACGGAACGGGCGACGCGACGGTGTACCGGTGCCCGGCCGGAGCGACGGCGAACGAGACGCTCGACGCCGTACTCGCCTTCACCCAGGACTGGTTGACCGCCGATGCGGACCGCCGTTTGGTGGTGGTGACGCGGGGTGCGGTGGCTGTTCTGCCGGGTGAGGATGTTGCGGAGCTGGGTCAGGCGGCGGTGTGGGGTCTGATCCGTTCCGCGCAGTCCGAGCACCCTGACCGCATTGTCCTGTTGGACTCGGACACTGACGAGATCCCGGAGGGTGTGCTGGTCTCGGGTGAGCCTGAGCTGGCGCTTCGTGGCGGGGAGATCCTCGTCCCGCGCCTGGCCCGCATTGCTCCGGCCGCTGAGGTCGCCCCGGCGGTGTGGCGTACGGATGGCACGGTGCTGATCACCGGTGGTACCGGTGGCCTGGGCGCCCTGCTGGCCCGCCACCTGGTCACCGCGTACGGGATCCGTGACCTGCTGCTGACCAGCCGCCGCGGCCCCGACGCCCCCGGCGCCACCGAACTCACCACAGAACTGACCGCGTTGGGTGCGACGGTGAAGATCGCCGCGTGCGACGTCTCGGACCGGGACGCGCTCGCAGCGCTCCTGGACGGCGTCACCCTGACCGCCGTGATCCACACCGCCGGTGTGCTGCGTGACGCCACGTTCGCCGCGCTCACCCCGCAGCACCTGACGGAGGTCCTGGCACCCAAGGCGGACGCCGCCCGCCACCTGCACGAACTGACCGCGCACCTCACTCTCGACGCGTTCGTGCTGTTCTCCTCCGCTGCCGCCACGTTCGACGGCACCGGACAGGGCAACTACGCCGCAGCCAACGCCTACCTCGACGCCCTCGCCACCCACCGCCGCACCCAAGGACTCCCCGCCACCTCCCTCGGCTGGGGCCTATGGGCACCCGAAACCGGCGGAATGGGCGCAGGGCTGTCCTCGACGGATCTGGAGCGGATGGCCCGTGCGGGCGTGCTCGCGCTCGACGCGACGGAGGGCCTGGCGCTCTTCGACGCGGCGCAGCGCAGCGAGCACGCGCACCTGGTGCCGATCCGGCTCGACCTCAGGGCCCTGGCCGCCGCTCCCGGCGAGGTGCCGGCGATCCTGCGCGGACTCGTCAAGGCTCCCGCCCGCCGGGCCGTTCAGGCGGGCGCCGGTGCGGGCACCGGGCCCGTGTCGCTGGAGGAGCGCCTGACGGCGCTGGCTCCGGCCGCGCGGCACGAGCTGCTGCTCGGGCTCGTGCGTGGGCAGATCGCGACCGTGCTGGGCTTCGGCGGGCCGGAGGACGTCGCGGCCGACAGCCTGTTCAGCGAGCTGGGCGTCGACTCCCTCACCGGAGTCGAGTTCCGCAACCAGCTGGGCGCGGAGGCCGGGGTGCGGCTGCCCGCGACGCTCGTCTTCGACTACCCGACGCCGACCGCCGTGGCCGAGTTCCTGCTGGTGGAGCTGCTGGGCGAGGACGCGGCAGGGGAAGCGGCGGCCGGCTCGACCGAGTTGGTGACCGGTTCCGGCTCGATGGCCGACGAACCGATCGCGATCGTCGGCATGGCGTGCCGGTTCCCCGGCGGGGTCTCCTCGCCCGAGGAGCTGTGGACGCTGCTCGCCGCCGGTGGCGACGCCGTGACGCCGTTCCCGGACGACCGGGGCTGGGACGTGGCCGGTCTGTACGACCCGGACCCGGACGCGATCGGCAAGACGTACTCCCGGCACGGCGGATTCCTGGAACAGGCCGCGGACTTCGACCCGGCGTTCTTCGGCATCAGCCCGCGTGAGGCCCTGGCCACCGACCCCCAGCACCGGCTCCTGTTGGAGTCCGCCTGGGAGGCGTTCGAGCGCGCGGGCATCGACCCGGCGACGGTACGCGGCAGCTCCACCGGGGTGTTCGCCGGCGTCATGTACAACGACTACGGCATCCGGCTCAACAGCTATCCCGCCGACCTGGAGGGCTATCTCGGGACCGGCAGCTCCGGCAGCGTCGCCTCGGGTCGCGTCGCGTACGCCTTCGGGCTGGAGGGCCCGGCCGTCACGGTCGACACCGCCTGCTCGTCGTCCCTGGTCACGGTGCACCTGGCCGGTCAGGCCCTGCGCTCCGGCGAGTGCTCGCTGGCGCTCGCGGGTGGTGTGACGGTCATGGCCACCCCGGAGACCTTCGTCGGCTTCAGCCGGCAGCGGGGCCTCGCCCCCGACGGCCGCTGCAAGCCGTTCGCGGAGGCCGCCGACGGTACGGGCTGGGGCGAGGGCGTCGGCATGCTGCTCCTGGAGCGGCTGTCCGACGCGCGGCGCAACGGCCACCGCGTGCTGGCCCTGGTCCGGGGCAGCGCCGTCAACCAGGACGGCGCGAGCAACGGACTGACGGCCCCCAACGGCCCGTCCCAGCAGCGCGTCATCCGCCAGGCCCTGGCCGGCGCCAACCTCTCGGCCGACCAGGTCGACGCGGTGGAGGCGCACGGAACGGGCACGACCCTCGGCGACCCGATCGAGGCACAGGCGCTCATCGCCACCTACGGACAGGAGCGGGAGGCCGGCCGGCCACTGTGGCTGGGTTCGGTGAAGTCGAACCTCGGGCACACGCAGGCTGCCGCCGGTGTCGCGGGCATCATCAAGATGGTGCTGGCGATGCGGCACGAGGAGCTGCCGCGCACACTGGGCGTCGATGCTCCCAGTTCGCACGTGGACTGGTCGGCGGGTTCCGTCGAGCTGTTGACGGAGGCGCAGCCGTGGCCGGTGCGGGAGCGTCCGCGCCGTGCGGGTGTCTCCTCCTTCGGCATCAGCGGGACGAACGCCCACGTGATCGTGGAGGAGGCCCCCGCAGAGGTCGTGACAGAGGTTGTCACTTCGGCCGAGCTGCCGGTGGTGCCATGGGTGCTGTCCGGCAAGACGCCGGACGCCGTCCAGGCCCAGGCCGCCCGCCTGCACGAACTCGTCCTGGCCGATGCCGGCCTGGACCCGGCGGCGGTCGGATCCGCACTGACGACGACCCGTGCGGTGTTCGCGCACCGGGGTGGCCTCGTGGCCGCCGACCGCGACGGGCTGCTGTCCGCGCTGTCGGCCCTCGCGGAAGGACGGAACGCACCAGGCGTGGTGCGCGGCTTCGCAGGACCGAACCGGACGGCGTTCCTGTTCACGGGACAGGGCAGTCAGCGGGCGGGGATGGGGCGTGAGCTGTACGCGGCGTTCCCGGTGTTCGCGGAGGCGCTGGACGCGGTGTGTGCGGCGCTCGATGCGCACCTTGAACGGCCGCTGAAGGATGTTCTCTTCGCGGAGGCGGACAGCCGGTTGAACGAGACGGCCTTTACGCAGCCGGCTCTCTTCGCCCTGGAGGTCGCACTCTTCCGGCTGCTGGAGTCCTTCGGGGTCCGGCCGCAGGTTCTCGCGGGTCACTCCATCGGCGAGCTCGCGGCAGCCCATGTGGCAGGGGTCTGGTCGCTGGAGGATGCGGCGCTGTTGGTCGCGGCTCGTGGCCGGCTGATGCAACAACTTCCCACCGGTGGTGCGATGGCGGCGATCCAGGCCACCGAGGCCGAAGTCCTGCCGACACTCACCGAGAAGGTGGGGATCGCGGCCGTCAACGGCCCGACATCCGTCGTCGTCTCCGGTGACGAAGACGCTGTGGCAGCCGTGATCGCGCACTTCGATGGCATCGGACGGAAGACCAAGCGCCTCACCGTCAGCCATGCCTTCCACTCCCTCCACATGGAGCCGATGCTCGAAGAGTTCGGCACCATCGCCGCAGGGCTCACCTACACCGCACCGTCCATCCCCATCGTCTCCACCCTCACCGCCCAGGCCGCCACCACCGAGGAGCTGACCGACCCCGCCTACTGGGTCCGCCACGTCCGCGAAGCCGTCCGCTTCGCCGATGCCGTCACCACCCTCCAGGACCAGGGCGTCAGCACCTTCCTGGAGCTCGGCCCGGACGCCGTTCTCACCGCGATGGCCGCCGAATCCGCCACCGACACCACCACCCTCATCCCCGCCCTCCGCCGCGACCACGACGAAGCCCAGCTGTTCACCGAGGCGCTGGTGCGGCTGCACACCCGGGGCGTCACGGTCGACTGGCCGGCCCTCTTCGGCACCGGTCGCACCCCCGTCGATCTCCCCACCTACGCCTTCCAGCACCAGCACTACTGGCTCGCCGACACCGTCGCACCCAGTGGGAAAGCCTCGGGCTTCGGCCAGAGCGAGACCACGCACCCGCTCCTCAGCGCGGCGATAGCGCTGCCGGACTCGGAAGGAATGCTGTTCACCGGGCGGCTCGCGCTCCACACCCACCCGTGGCTCGTGGATCACGCCGTCAACGGCACGATCATCGTCCCCGGTGCCGCGCTCGCCGACCTCGTCATCCACACCGGCGACCACACGGACACCAGCACGTTGGAGGAGCTGACGCTCTACGCGCCCCTCGTCGTCCTTCCCACTTCGGCGACCCAACTGCGGGTCAGAACACATGCGGACGACGGTTCCGGCCGACGGCGGGTGAGCGTGTTCTCGCGCGTCGAGGGCTCGGACGAGGAGCAGTGGGTGCAGCACGCGGAAGGCGTGCTCTCCTCGACGGCCACGGATGCGGGCTTCGATCTGGTGCAGTGGCCGCCGGCCGGGGCCGATGCCGTGGCGGTCGAAAGCCTTTACGACGAACTGGCCCTGCTGGGCCTGGAGTACGGGCCGCTCTTCCAGGGGCTGGAGGCCGCCTGGAAGCGCGGGGACGAGGTCTTCACGGAGGTCTCGCTGGCCGAGGGCGCCGAGACGAGCGGGTTCGGGCTCCACCCGGCACTGCTCGACTCGGCACTGCACGGCATCGGTCTCGGCGGGTTCTTCGAGGACGACGGGCGCGCCCAACTTCCCTTCTCCTGGAACGATGTGGCCCTCTTCGCCACCGGTGCCACGGCGCTGCGCGTCCGGATCGCCCCAGCGGACCGGCCGGGCGATGTGACGCTGCAACTGGCGGACGCCGCCGGTTCACCGGTCGCGTCGGTCGGTTCGCTGACGCTGCGGCCGCTCGCCGAGCAGGTGCCGGTCACGCGGCACGGCGACGCGCTGTTCGGGCTGGACTGGGTGCAGGTCGCGGACCCGGCCGGTGCCGGTGCGTCCACCGAGGTGATCCCCGAGGAGGGTCTGCTGCGCGCGCCGTCCGGGATCGGAGCAGCCGAGACACTCTCCACTGTCCTGGCCGGACTGCAGCAGTGGCTGGCCGACGAGGCCAACGTCGACTCCGACGCCAGGCTCGTCGTCGTCACCCGGGGCGCGGTCGCCGCGCTTCCGGGGGAGGACGTCACCGACCTCGCACAGGCCGCCGTTCAGGGTCTCGTCAGGGCGGCACAGGCCGAGAACCCGGATCGTCTGGTTCTCGTCGACACCGACGTCGAGGAGATACCGGCCACCGCCCTCACCTCCTCCGGCGAATCGGAACTGGCACTGCGCGCCGGGGCCTTTCTGGCCCCCCGCCTGGTGCGTACGGCGCCGTCCGCCGAGGTGACCCCTTGGCGTACGGACGGCACCGTCCTGATCACCGGCGGCACGAGCGGTCTGGGCGCGCTCACCGCCCGCCACCTGGTCGCCGAACACGGCGTCCGCGACCTCCTGCTCACCAGCAGGCGCGGACAGAACGCCCCCGGCGCAGCCGAACTCGCGGCCGAACTCACCCAAGCCGGCGCCACCGTCACCATCGCCGCCTGCGACGTCTCCGACCGGGACGCCCTCGCGGAACTGCTGCACGAGGTCCCGTTGACCGCCGTGATCCACGCGGCCGGCATCGTGGACGACGGTGTCCTCGGGTCGCTCACTCCCGAGCGGCTGGCCGCCGTACTCGCCCCGAAGGCCGAGGCGGCGCGCCACCTGCACGAGCTGACGGCCGGGACGGACCTGGACGCGTTCGTCCTGTTCTCGTCGGCGGCCGGGGTACTGGGCGGCGCGGGGCAGGGCGCTTACGCCGCCGCCAACGCCTATCTCGACGCGCTGGCCACCCACCGCCGGGCCAACGGTCTTCCCGCGGTCTCCCTCGCCTGGGGTCTGTGGGCGCCGGAAGCCGGCGGGATGGGTTCGCAGCTCACCGGGGCCGAGGTGGAACGGATGGCCCGTGGGGGCGTCCTGGCCCTGGGCGAGGAGCAGGGCCTGGCCCTGCTGGATGCCTCGCTGGTCTCGGACCGGGCGGTGCTGGTCCCCGCGGGGCTCGATGTGCCCGCGCTGGTGCGCTCCGCGGGCGGCGAGGCACCGGGTCTCTTCCGCGGCCTGGTCCGCGGCAAGGTCCGGCGCACGGCCGCCGCGGGGGACTCCGGCGCCGGGGCGTCCGGTCTGGCCCAGCGGCTGGCGGCGCTGCCGTCCGACGAGCGCCTCCCGGTGGTCGTCGAGCTGGTCCGCAGCCAGGTCGTCGCGGTTCTCGGCTTCACCGCGGCACAGGAGGTGGAGCTGGGCAAGCCGTTCAAGGAGTTCGGCTTCGACTCGCTCACCGCGGTGGAGTTCCGCAACCAGCTGAGCGCGGCGGCCGGAGTGCGGCTCCCGGCGACGCTCGTCTTCGACTATCCGACCCCGCGGGAGCTGGCCGACTTCCTGCTCGGCGAAGCGGCCCCCGACACCACCACGGATCCGGGGACCGCCGCGTACGAGGAGACCGTCCGCGCCTCGCTGCTCGCCATCCCACTGGCCCGGCTCCGGGAGACCGGACTGCTGGACACACTGCTGCACCTCGCGGGCCTCCAGATGGAGGACGACGGCCCGACGGCCGAGGACGCGAGCGAATCGATCGACGATATGGATGCCGAGAGCCTCATCTCGAAGGCGCTCGAAGGGTCCGACTTCTGATGACGCGAATGGGTGAGGTTCAGGTGTCTGCAACGTCTGCATCGAACGAGAGAATCGTTGAGGCTCTGCGCGCGTCGCTGAAGGAGACGGAGCGACTGCGCGAGCAGAACCGCCAGCTCTCCGGCGCGGGCCACGAGCCGATCGCGATTGTGGGGATGGCCTGCCGGTATCCGGGCGGGGTCACGTCGCCCGAGGAGCTGTGGGCGCTGCTCGCGGCGGGCGGCGACGGGGTGTCGTCGTTCCCCCTGGACCGTGGCTGGGACGTCGAGGGGATCTACGACCCCGACCCGGACGCGGTCGGCAAGACGTACTCCCGGCATGGCGGTTTCCTGGACCGTGCCGCGGACTTCGACCCCGGCTTCTTCGGGATCAGCCCGCGTGAAGCGGTGGCCATGGACCCGCAGCACCGGCTGCTGCTGGAGTCGTCGTGGGAGGCGTTCGAGCGCGCGGGCATCGACCCGGCCTCGGTGCGCGGCAGCGCGACCGGTGTTTTCGCGGGGGTCATGTACGGCGACTACAGCGATGTCCTCGAACACGCCGCCGATGACGTCGAAGGCTTCCTGGGCGTCGGCGGCAGCCTCGCCTCCGGGCGGGTCTCGTACGCCTTCGGGCTGGAGGGCCCGGCCGTCACCGTCGACACCGCTTGCTCGTCGTCCCTGGTCACCGTGCACCTGGCGGCTCAGGCGCTGCGCACCGGCGAGTGCTCGCTCGCGCTCGCCGGCGGCGTCACCGTCATGGCCACCCCCGACACCTTTGTCGACTTCAGCCGCCAGCGCGGCCTCGCCCCCGACGGCCGCTGCAAGCCCTTCGCCGAGGCCGCGGACGGCACCGGCTGGGGCGAGGGCGTCGGCATGCTGCTCCTGGAGAAGCTCAGCGACGCCAAGCGCAACGGCCACCGCGTACTCGCGCTCGTGCGCGGCAGCGCCGTCAACCAGGACGGCGCGAGCAACGGACTCACGGCCCCCAACGGCCCCTCGCAGCAGCGCGTCATCCGGCAGGCCCTGGCCGGCGCCCGGCTCTCGGCCGACCAGGTCGACGCCGTCGAGGCGCACGGCACCGGCACCAAGCTCGGCGACCCGATCGAGGCCCAGGCGCTGCTGGCGACGTACGGGCAGGACCGCCCGGAGGGCCGGCCGCTGTGGCTGGGTTCGGTGAAGTCGAACCTCGGTCACACGCAGGCCGCCGCCGGTGTTGCTGGCATCATCAAGATGGTGCTGGCGATGCGGCACGAGGAACTGCCGCGCACGCTGGGCGTTGACGCTCCCAGTTCGCATGTCGACTGGAGTGCCGGTGACGTCGAGCTGCTGACGGAGGCGCAGCCGTGGCCGGCCGGGGAGCGGACTCGCCGCGCGGGCATCTCTTCCTTCGGCATCAGCGGAACGAACGCCCACGTCATCGTGGAAGAAGCCCCCGCAGAGGCGCAGGCCGAGGAAGCCGCTCCCGTCGCCGAGCTGCCGGTGGTGCCGTGGACGCTGTCCGGCAAGACGCCGGAGGCCGTCCAGGCCCAGGCCGCCCGCCTGCGGGATCACCTGCTCGCCGACGCCGAGCACGGATTCGACCCGGCCGCTGTCGGATACTCCCTGGCCACGACCCGTGCGGTGTTCTCCCACCGGGCGGGCGTCGTCGCCGCCGACCGCGACGGTCTGATCGCCGGACTGACGGCGCTGGCCGAGGGCGGCAATGCCCCCGGCCTCGTACAGGGCTCCGCTCACGGAGGCCGCACGGCGTTCCTCTTCACCGGGCAGGGCAGCCAGCGGGCCGGTATGGGACGCGAGCTCTACGCCGCCTTCCCGGTGTTCGCGGAGGCGCTGGACGCGGTGTGTGCGGCGCTCGACGCGCACCTTGAACTGCCGCTCAAGGACGTTCTGTTTGCCGAGGCGGACAGCCGGCTGAACGAGACGGGCTTTACGCAGCCGGCTCTGTTCGCGCTGGAGGTCGCGCTCTTCCGGCTGCTGGAGTCCTTCGGGGTCCGGCCGCAGGTGCTGGCGGGTCACTCCATTGGTGAGCTGGCCGCCGCGTATGTGGCAGGGGTGTGGTCGCTGGAGGACGCGGCGCTGCTCGTTGCGGCTCGTGGCCGTCTGATGCAGCAACTTCCCGCCGGTGGTGCGATGGCGGCGATCCAGGCCACCGAGGCCGAGGTCCTGCCGCAGCTCACCGAGAGGGTGGGGATCGCGGCCGTCAACGGGCCCACCTCCATCGTCGTCTCGGGTGACGAAGACGCCGTGGCCGCCGTGATCGCGCACTTCGATGGCATCGGACGGAAGACCAAGCGCCTCACCGTCAGCCACGCCTTCCACTCCCTCCACATGGAGCCGATGCTCGCCGAATTCGGCACCATCGCAGCAGGGCTCACCTACACCGCACCGTCCATCCCGATCGTCTCGACGCTCACCGGCCAGGCCGCCACCACCGAAGAACTCACCGACCCCGCCTACTGGGTCCGCCACGTCCGCGAAGCCGTCCGCTTCGCCGACGCCGTCACCACCCTCCAGGACCAAGGCGTCACCAAGTTCCTGGAGCTCGGCCCCGACGCCGTTCTCACCGCGATGGCCATCGAATCCGCCACCGACACCACCACCCTCATCCCCGCCCTCCGCCGCGACCACAACGAAGCCCAGCTCCTCACCGAGGCACTCGTCCGCCTCCATGCCCACGGCGGCACCGTCTCCTGGCCGGCCTTCTTCGGCGCCGGGCACACTCCCGTCGACCTCCCCACCTACGCCTTCGAGCACCGGCAGTACTGGCCGCGCACGGTGGCGTCGACCGGTGACGCGACCGGGCTGGGGCTGCGTTCCGGCGGTCACCCGTTCCTCAGCGGTGCGATCACGCTGCCGGACACGGACAGCGTGCTGTTCACCGGGCGGCTCTCGCTCAACACCCACCCCTGGCTGGCCGATCACGCCGTCTCCGGCACGGTCATCGTCCCGGGAGCCGCTCTCGTCGAGATCGCCGTGCGGGCGGGCGACGAGGTCGGGTGCGGCACCGTCGAGGAGCTGACGCTCCAGGCGCCGCTGGTGCTGGGCGAGCAGGGTGCCGTTCAGCTGCGCGTGCAGGCGGGGGAGGCCGACGCGGGCGGGCTGCGGCCCGTCACGGTCTTCTCGCGGCCCGAGGACGCGCCCGACGACGCTCCCTGGACCTGCCACGCCGACGGCCTGCTGACGGCGTCGGTGCTGGCTCCCGACCCGGAGTTCGACTTCGCGCAGTGGCCGCCGGCCGGCGCGAGCGCGATCGACACCGGTCACCTCTACGACGACCTGGCGGCGTCGGGCCTGGAGTACGGCCCGCTCTTCCAGGGTCTGCGGGCCGCCTGGCGGCACGGGGACGACGTCTTCGCCGAGGTGTCGCTGCCCGAGGACGCCGGCGTGGACACCGAGGCGTTCGGACTGCACCCGGCGCTGCTGGACGCGACGCTGCACGCGATCAGCCTCGGCGACTTCGTCGAGGACGGCAGCGCGCCGCAGCTCCCCTTCGCCTGGTCGGACGTCGCCCTGTACGCGGCCGGTGCGAGTGTGCTGCGGATCAGGGTGTCGCCCGCGGCCTCCGGCAGCGGTGTGGCAATCCAGCTGGCCGACGCCGCCGGAGCACCGGTCGCGTCCGTGGGCTCGCTCGTGCTGCGCGCCCTCGCGGTGGATCAGCTGACGGCGACCGCCGGCGGCTCCGCCCACCACGAGTCGCTGTTCCGGATCGACTGGACTCCGCTCCAGGTCGCCGACGAGGCCAGCCCCGGCGGCAGTTGGACGCTGATCGGCGCCGACACGTTCGGCCTGGCCGACGCGCTCACCGCGGCGGGGGAGACCCTGACGGAAGCGACGGCCGAGGCCGAACTGACCCTCGCGCAGTTCACCACCGCCGGTTCCGCTTCCATCAGCACCACCGTGCACCGTGCTCTGGCGCTGCTCCAGGAGTGGCTGGACGCCGATCAGCTGCCCGGCGCGCGGCTGGTGCTCGTCACCAGCGGTGCTCTGGCCGCCGCTCCCGGCGACGCCGTCGCCGACCCCGGTGCGGCCGCGGTGTGGGGCCTGGCGCGGTCCGCACAGTCCGAGTACCCGGACCGGATCGTGCTCGTGGACCTCGACGGCACTCCGGCGTCGGCCGCGGCCCTGGTCCCGGCGATTGCCGCCGCGATCGCCGCGGACGAGCCCCAGCTGGCGCTGCGCGGCGGGCAGGCGCACACCGCGCGCCTGCTCCGCAGCTCGCCGGCCGACACTCTGACGACTCCTCCGGCCCATCCCGACACGGCCCCCTGGCGGCTGGACTTCACCGCCAGCGGGACCCTCGACAGCATCTACGTCGCCGACTTCCCCGAGGCGGCCGAGCCGCTCGCCGAAGGCCAGATCCGGGTCGCGATCCGCGCCGCGGGCCTGAACTTCCGCGATGTGATGAACGTGCTCGGCATGTACCCGGGCGACGCGGGCCGGCTCGGTCTCGAGGCGGCCGGTGTGGTCGTGGAGACCGGCCCCGGCGTCAGCGGGTTCGCGCCCGGCGACCGCGTGATGGGTCTGTTCTCGGGTGCGTTCGGGCCGCTCGCGGTCGTCGACCACCGGCTCGTCGCGCCGATGCCGATCGGCTGGACCTTCGCCGAGGCGGCCGCCGCACCGGTGGTCTACCTGACGGCGTACTACGCGCTCAACGATCTGGCCGGGCTGAAGTCCGGCGAGAGGATCCTCATCCACGCCGCCGCCGGCGGTGTCGGTATCGCCGCGGTGCAGCTCGCCCGCCACCTGGGCGCCGAGGTGTACGGCACGGCCGGCACCGGCAAGTGGGGGACGCTGCGCGGCCTCGGTCTGACCGACGACCGGATCGCGTCCTCCCGCACCCTGGACTTCGAGCCGAGCTTCCTCGGCGCGACCGGCGGCCGCGGCATGGACGTCGTCCTGGACTCCCTCGCCCGCGAGTTCGTGGACGCGTCGCTGCGGCTGCTGCCGCGTGGCGGGCGGTTCGTCGAGATGGGCAAGACGGACATCCGGGACGCGGACACGGTCGCCGCCGACCACCCGGGCGTCGCGTACCAGGCGTTCGACGTCATGGACGCGGGTCCCGAGCGGATCCAGGAGATGTACGCCGCTCTCCTGGAACTCTTCAACAGCGGCGCGCTGCTCCCTCTGCCCGTCACCGCCTGGGACGTACGGCAGGCGCCCGAGGCGTTCCGCCACATCGGGCAGGCCCGCCACACCGGCAAGCTGGTCCTGACGGTGCCCGCGCCGCTCGCCCCCGAGGGCACGGTGCTGATCACCGGCGCCACCGGCGCGCTCGGCGGGCTGCTGGCCCGCCACCTGGTCACCGAGTACGGCGTACGCCACCTGCTGCTCACCAGTCGGCGCGGTCTCAAGGCGCCCGGGGCCACCGAACTCTCCGCTGAACTCCAAGAGTTGGGCGCGAGCGTCACGTTCGCCGCCTGCGACGCCGCGGACCGTGAGGCGCTGGCCGCCACGCTCGCCGCGATACCGGCGGCGCACCCCCTGACGGCCGTGCTGCACGCGGCGGGCCTGCTCGACGACGGCATCCTCGCGTCGCTGACCCCCGAGCGCGTCGACCGGGTCTTCGGCCCGAAGGCCGACGCCGCCCGTCACCTGCACGAGCTGACCCGCGGCCTGGACCTTGCCGCGTTCGTGCTGTTCTCCTCGGCGGCCGGCACGTTCGGCAACCCCGGCCAGGGCAACTACGCGGCCGCCAACGCCTACCTGGACGCGCTCGCCGCGCACCGGCGCGGCGCGGGCCTGCCCGCGCTGTCGCTGGGCTGGGGCGCCTGGGCATCCGAGGGCGGCGGCATGGCCGACGTCCTGGAGGCGGCCGACCGCGAGCGGCTGGCGCGCTCCGGGGCGGCGGCGCTCAGCAGCGCCGAGGGACTGGCGCTGTACGACACGGCCGTCGGCCTCGCCGCCCACGCCCTCGTCCCGATGCACCTGGAACTGCCGGCGACCGCGGCGCCCGACGAAGTGCCGCCGCTGCTGCGGGCGTTGGTGCGGGCTCCGGCCCGCCGTACCGCCCGTGCCGCCACCGCCGGGGCCGCGCTGGAGCTCGGTCCGCGGCTGGCCGCGATGACCCTCGCCGAGCAGGAGGAGTTCCTGCTCGACCTGGTGCGCAGCAACGTCGCGGCCGTTCTCGGCCACTCCGGCGCCGAGGCCATCGACCCGTCCCGGGCGTTCAAGGACCTCGGGTTCGACTCGCTGACCGGTGTGGAGTTCCGCAACCGGCTCGGTTCCGCGGCCGGTCTGCGGCTGCCCGCCACCCTCGTCTTCGACTACCCGGCGCCGGACGTGCTGGCCACGTTCCTGCGCACCGAGCTCGTCGGCGAGCTGGCGGCGAGCGGTGCGGGACCGGTGGCGAGCACGACGGTCTCCGGTGACGAGCCCATCGCGATCGTCGGCATGGGCTGCCGGTTCCCCGGCGGGGTGCGCTCCCCGGAGGACCTGTGGCAGCTGCTCGCCACCCGCACCGACGCGATGGCCGGGCTGCCCGACGACCGCGGCTGGGACATCGAGTCGCTCTACGACCCCACGGGCGAACGCCCCGGCACCACGTACACCGACCAGGGCGCGTTCCTGTACGACGCCACCGACTTCGACGCCCCCTTCTTCGGCATCAGCCCGCGTGAGGCCCTCGCCATGGACCCGCAGCAGCGGCTGCTGCTGGAGACCTCGTGGGAGGCGCTGGAGCGGGCCGGGATCGACCCGGCCACGCTGCGCGGCAGCTCGACCGGTGTCTTCGCCGGTGTGATCTACCACGACTACGGCACCCGGCTCGGCGAACTGCCCGAGGGCGTCGACGGCTTCCTCGGGACCGGGACGTCCGCCGGGGTGCTGTCGGGGCGTGTCTCGTACGTGCTCGGTCTGGAGGGGCCGGCGATCACCGTCGACACGGCCTGCTCCTCGTCCCTGGTCGCCCTGCACCTGGCGATCCAGGCCCTGCAGCGCGGCGAGTGCACGCTGGCGCTGGCCGGCGGTGTCACCGTCATGGCCACCCCGGACACGTTCGTCGACTTCAGCCGCCAGCGGGGACTGGCCGCCGACGGCCGCTGCAAGGCGTTCGCGTCCACGGCGGACGGCACCGGCTGGGCCGAGGGCGTCGGCATGATCCTCGTCGAGCGGCTCTCCGACGCGCAGCGCAACGGGCACGAGATCCTCGCCGTGGTCCGCGCCAGCGCCCTGAACCAGGACGGCGCCAGCAACGGGCTCACCGCACCCAACGGCCCCTCCCAGCAGCGGGTCATCCGGCAGGCGCTGGCGAGCGCGGGACTGGCCGCCGCCGACATCGACGCGGTCGAGGCGCACGGCACCGGCACCCGGCTCGGCGACCCGATCGAGGCGCAGGCGCTCATCGCGACCTACGGCCAGGACCGGCCCGCCGACCAGCCGCTGTGGCTCGGCTCCGTCAAGTCCAACCTCGGGCACACCCAGGCCGCCGCGGGTATCGCGGGCGTCATCAAGATGGTCACCGCGCTCGGTCACGAGGAACTGCCGGCGACGCTGCACGTCGGCGAGCCCAGCCCGCACATCGACTGGTCCGCGGGGAACGTGGAGCTGCTCACCGAGGCGCGGCCGTGGCCGCGCGGCGGGTCCGGCGCCCGCCGGGCGGGCGTCTCCGCCTTCGGGTTCAGCGGCACCAACGCGCACGTCATCCTGGAGGAGGCGCCGGCGGTCGAGCCGGCCGCCGCCATCGAGGAGCCGGACGCCCTCGCGCCGTTCACCGCCACCGACACCGCGCCCGTGCCGTGGCTGCTCACCGGCCGCAGCGAGATCGCGCTGCGCGCCCAGGCCCGCAAGCTGCACGCCCACCTGGCGGGCACGCCCGAGCTCGGTGCCACCGCGCTCGGCAGCATCGGGCACGCGCTGGCCACCACCCGCACGCCCTTCGAGCACCGCGCGGTGCTCGTGGGCGCGGACGGTCCGACGCTGATCCAGACCCTCAAGGACATCGCCGACGGCGTTCCCGCCGCCGGGGTCGAGGAGGGCCTCGCGGGCGCCCCCGGCAAGACGGTCTTCGTCTTCCCCGGCCAGGGCTCGCAGTGGATCGGCATGGCCGCCGAACTCCTGGAGACCTCCCCGGTGTTCAAGGCCCGCCTGGAGGCCTGCGCGGCCGCTGCCGACGAGTTCACCGACTGGTCGCTGCTGGACGTGCTGCGCGGTGTCGAGGGCGCCGCGTCCCTGGAGCGCGTCGACGTGGTCCAGCCCGCCCTGTGGGCGGTCATGGTCT
>NZ_JAPVLS010000110.1:0-26801 GCF_027158125.1 Streptomyces sp. H39-C1 | reverse complement strand
GCTCCAAGGGGCTGCTCCGCGACGCCGTCCGCGATCTGCTGCCACCCCAGGTGACGGACCGCCCGAAGAGCGGCTACCCGTCGACCCCCGCGGTCCGCTACAGCGAGGTGCTCACCGCCCGCGCGCACGAACTGCTGGCCGATCCGCAGGCGCCGGTCTTCGACCTGGTGGACCGGGACGTGGTGCGCCGCGCGCTCGCCGAAGGACGTCCGCTGCCCAGCCCTCGAACGGCTCCCAACCCGATCGGCGGCCTCGACCACCTGATCCAGGTCGACGAATGGCTGCGGGCCTACCGCGTGGGGCTGCGATGAGCCCCACGAGTCCCTCCGCCCGCGCGCAGGCCCCGTCCGGCCGCCCGCGGACCGAACCGGCCCTCGGAGCGGACTCCTTCCGCGCCGCGGCCCGGCACTGGACCACCGGAGTCGGCGTCCTGACCACCCAATGGGGCGAGGAGGTCTTCGCCAAGACCGTCTCCTCGCTGTGCACGCTGTCCCTCGAACCCCTGCTGGTCAGCGTCGCGGTGGACCGGCGCAGCCCGCTGGTGGACGCCGTCCGCGGCAGCGGCCGGTTCGCCGTGAGCGCGCTGAGCCGGGAACAGGAGCACATCGCCCGGCGGTTCGCCGCCCCGGGCGCCGGCCGCGCCCTCGGCTTCTTCACCACCGCGCCGATGCGGACGGAGATCACCGGCGCACCCGTCCTGGAGCACTGCCTGGCCTGGTTCGACTGCCGGCTGCACAGCGTCCTGCCCGGCGGCGACCACGCGATCCTCGTCGGGCAGGCCGTCGCCGCGGACACCGGTGACGGTGAGCCGCTGCTCTACCACGACGGACGGTACCGCTCCCTCGACCGCCAACCGATCACCCCGACTGGAGTGCACGCATGACCCTGCTGGACACCACCGACACCGGACGGGGCCTGCTCACCGCCGACCGGTACCGGGCCGAGCTCGACGACGGCCGTGAGCTCTATCTCGACGGGAAGCGCATCAGCGACCCGGCCGGCCATCCGGCGTTCAAGCCCGCCGCCGACGAGATAGGCCGGCTGCTCGACCTCCAGCACCATCCCGACCACCAGGACCTGCTCACCTGGCAGGACCCGGCCACCGGGCAGCGCCTGGCCCGCGCCTACCAGCCGCCGCGCACCGTGGAGGAACTGCGCGTGCAGCGGCGCAGTGCCGAGTTCTGGCACGCCGAATCCCTCGGCCAGCACGGTCGCTCGCCCGCCTTCATGGCCTCCATCGCGGTCGGCCTCTACGACTTCCGCCACCAGCTGGAGAAGGCGCGCACCGGATTCGGCACCAACGCCGAGGCCTGGTACCACCACACCTCCCGCAACGACCTGGTGCTCTCGCACGCGCTGGGCGATCCGCAGATCGACCGGTCCGCCGACCCGGTGGACGATCCCGATCTCGCGCTGCGCGTGCTGTCGGAGAACGAGCGGGGCATCGTCGTACGCGGCGCCAAGCAGCTGACCACCCTGGCCCCGCTGGCGCACGAGGTGCTGGTCTACCTGTCGGCGTCGTTCGCCCAGCGCCGCGGTGAACAGTTCGTCGTCTGGTTCGCCCTGCCGCTGAACACACCCGGCCTGGTGACCCTGTGCCGCGAACCCCTCGGCAGCAGCCCGTGGGGACACGCCCATCCGCTCGGCGCCCGCTTCGACGAGCAGGACGCCATGCTGTTCTTCGACGACGTCCTGGTGCCCTGGGACCGGGTGTTCCTGCTGCGCGAGAGCGAGCTGGCCAGGACCGGCCTGGGCCGGATCAACGCCTGGAGCGCCTATATCGGGCACGTCCGCTACCGCGAGCGGCTGCGCACCCTGCTGGCCACCGCGACCCTCGTGGCCGAGAGCATCGGTGTGGACGGCTTCCGGAACATCCAGGAGGACCTGGGAACGCTGGCCGGTTACGCCGAACTCACCGAGTACTTCCTGGACGCCGCCGAAGCCCGTGCCACGGTCACCGACAGCGGCCTGCTGGCGCCCGGAGACACCGCGGCCAGCCGGGTGTGGTCCGCCGAAGTGGCGGGCAAGGCGGTCGACATCGTGCGCGGCATCGGCGCCTCCGGGCTGCTGATGCAGCCGACGGCGAACGATCTGGCCAACCCACGGCTCCGGCCGCACCTCGACCGCTACATGCGCGGGCGCGGTATCGACGCCGAACACAAGTCCCGGCTCTTCCGGCTCGCCTGGGAACTGACCGGTGACGGCTTCGGCCAGCGCCAGGACCTCTACGAGTTCGTCCACCGGGGAGACCTGGCCCGCAACCGCATCAACCTGTACCGGCGCTACGACCAGAGCAGCGTGCGCGAGCGCCTGCGGCGGCTCATCGCCGGACCCACCACTTCCCCGGAGGTCCAGTCGTGACCGCGTCAGCCGTCGAGATCCAGGCCCGGACGCTGTCCGGTTACGCGGACGCCAGCAGGCTCCGGCAGGTCCACGACCGTGACTGGGTGCTCGACCAGGTGCCGGGCGAGCCCGAGGTGCTGCTCGACCTCGGCAGCGGCATCGGCCAGTTGCTGCGCTCCGCCCTCGACCGCCAGCCGTCACTGCGGCTCGCGGTCGGCCTGGAACGGTCCGAGCACCGCATCGCCGAGGCGGCCGAACACCTGCGCCCGTACGGTGACCGGGTCGCGCTGCACCAGGCCGATCTGACCGTGCCCGCCCCGCTGGAGTACCGGCCGGACGTGGTCACCATGACGTCGGTGTTGCACTGGCTGTACCCCGACGAGGACCGCATCCTGGCCTGGGTCGGCGACCACCTCGCCCCCGGCGGGCACTTCCTGCTGACGACCTACCATCCGGCGCGGGACGAGCACGGCCTCGGCGGCGAGGACGACCTCGTCCGTGACGCCCTGGTGGCCCTCGGCGCCGAACGGGACGCCGTGCCGGCGGTGTTCGCGGCGGGGGAGGGGGAGGCGGGCGGCGCGGTGCTGCCCATCGCCACCCGGACCCGGACGGTCGAGGACCTGGCCGGGCTCCTGGAGCGGTACTTCCGGGTCGAGTCGGTCCTCGACCGCGACGCCGTGGTGCACATCGAGGACGCGGGCCAGTACAGCCACTTCCACGCCGCCACCTTCGGCGACTACTACAGCCGTCTCGTCCCGCCCACGCAACGTGCGGAGTTCTTCCGGGCGGTCGGCGACGCCGCCTGGCGACGGCAGGGTGAACGCGGCTGGGTCAGCAACATGCCCGTACGACTGTGGAAACTCCAGCCACGTGATTGACGCCTAGTCTGGAAGCACCGTCACCGACCCCGCCGGCCGAGGAGTCACCTCCGATGTCCACCCCCCTCCCCAGCCAGGAACTCGGCGCCTTCCTGCGAGCCCACCGCGAACTGCTCCAGCCGTCCGACGTGGGGCTGACCGCCAACTCCCGCCGCCGCACACCGGGGTTGCGGCGCGAGGAGGTCGCGTCGCTGTCCGGAGTGGGACTGGCCTGGTACACCTGGCTGGAACAGGGCCGGGTGACCGCCTCCCGGCAGGTGCTGGAGGCGGTCGCCCGCGCACTGCGGCTGGATCCGGCGGGGCTGCGGCACGCCATGCGGCTGGCCGGTCACCACGAACCGGCCGGTCCGCTGGACCGGAACGGATCCGGGGACCTCGCGTCGACCATGCAGCCGGTGCTGGACTCCTGGCCCACCAGCCCGGCCGTGCTGCTGGACCGGCACTTCGACCTGCTCGGATGGAACACCGCGTGGAGCGCGCTGTGGGGAGCTCCGGAGGCGGTGCCCGCCGACCGCCGCAACCTGATGTGGCTGATGGTCGCGGGCCGGCAGCTGCGCACCGTGCTGCACGACTGGGAGCCGCTGGCGATGAACGTCTTCCAACACTTCCGCGCCCAGGCCGGCACCTCCCTGTCCGACCCCCGTACCGGGGAGGTCTACCGGCACCTGGACGAGGACGCCCCACAGTTGCGCCACTGGTGGGGCTGCCACTCGGTGGCGGAGCTGACCACGCGTACCGTCGTCGTCGAACCCCCGGGCATCGGCCGGATCCAGCTGGCGCTGTCGTCCTTCCACCCGGTGGACGACCCCTCGGCACTGGTGCTGCTCTTCACCCCGCGCACCGCCGAGGACCACTCCCGTATGACGGCGCTGACCGAACGCCCGCTGCGTGCGGTCACCGGACTGCCCGAACGACACGCCGGCTGAGACGCAAAAGGAGTGGGGGAAGGGCCGCGGCCCTTCCCCCACTTCGCTGCCCACGTCAGACGCTTTCGGCGGCCTCCTCGACACCGTCGGACCGTTGACCAGCGGCCTGACCGGTGTCCGCCGGCGTGCGCAGGCCGTGACTGACCGCCAGACCTCCCAGCGCGCTGAGCAGCGCGAGACCCACGCCGATGACCAGCGTGCCGGTCGAGACGTCCCCGAAGGCTCCGACGGCCCAGGCCCCCACGCCCGTTCCGGCGTACATCGTCGAGGTCAGCCATGCGCTGGAGGTGGCGCGCAGCTCCGGTGCGACCGTGCCCGCCAGGGTCTGCTGATCGGTCACGAAGCCGCCGCTGGCCACGAACCAGACCGTCACGCCGACGAGCGCCGCGATCAGGCCGGGACCGCCGGCGGAGAGGGCGACCCCCACGGCGAGCAGCACGCCCCACAGCCCGAGCAGCGGCAGATGGGACCTGCCTGCTGCCCGCGCCCGGTCACCGAGGCGTCCGGCGGCGAGCGAGCCGGTCACACTGCCCACGCCGACCAGGATCCCGACCAGGCCGAGTTCGGCCACCGTCAGATCGAACCGGTGGACCAGCAGGGCCCCGAGGAAGGTGTACGCCCCGAGGTTGGCCGCGTGGAAAACGGTGTTGACCAGCAGGGCCTTGCGCAGTGCCGGGTCCGTCCAGCCGGCCAGTACGGCCCTGACCGCGCCGATCGCCGCTGCCGGGCGCGGGGTCGCGGCGACCTGGCGCAGGAGCAGCGGCAGCGCCGCCGCGGTGCCGATCGCCAGCGCCACGAAGGCCGAACGCCATCCGGCGATCCCGGCCAGCGCACTACCCAGGGGAACACCGACGACCTGGCCGCAGGAGAACAGCGCCATGCCCAGCCCGAGCGCCCGGCCGCGGAAGCGGTCAGGGGCCGTCTCGGCGATGTGCGCCCAGATCGCGGGCCCCGCCGCCGCGGCGGCCAGCCCCGCGACCGCCCGCGAGAGCACGAGCGGGGCCAGCCCGGTCGAGAGCGCGGCAGCGGCGTTGGACACGATGAACAGCGCGGTGCCGGCGAGCAGCGTCTGCCGTCGCCCGATCCGGTCGCTGAGCAGGCCGAGGAACGGCGCGCAGACGGCGTAGACGAGTACGTAGGCGGTGACGCTGGAGGCGGCGGCCGCCTCGCTGACGCCGATGTCGCCCGCGATGGTCGGAAGCAGCGGGGAGACCAGGAACGTCTCGGTCCCGAACAGGAACAGCAGCACGAACACGCCGGCATAGCGCAGCCAGTCGTAGGTCTCGGGCGCGGCGGCCGGCTCAGCGGGTGCGCCGGAAGTGCGGCTCAAGGGAATCACAGCCTTTTCGAGCGGGGATCCGGAGCCAGGTGAACCCGGGCCGGCTCCCGGCGGCGCTCTGCGGCGCGGCGGGGCAGGGACGGGGCGGGACGGCGGGGTGCGGCTCCGGCGGGGTCGGGGCCGTCCGGCCCCACCATCGTGTGCCGCCGCGCAACGGTCAGCCAGACAGGCGATCATCCTGTGACCGCAGCACATAGGCAGCACGCCGATGAGGGGCCACGACCCGTCGGCCGTGACCCCTCAACCCGACTGTGCCGCGGCCGTGTCGCGCTGGGCGACGACCTTGTCGAGCTTGCCGGTGACCACGTCGAAGACGAAGCCGCGCACCCGGTCGGTGTGCGGGATGAAGGCGCTGGACCTGATGCGCGCCACGGACTGGCGTACGTCGGTCTCCAGATCGGAGAAGGCCTCGGCCGCCCAGGGCGGCGGTTGCCTTCCTGATCGACCGGATGAGGACGCACCGCCCCGAGGGCGTGAGCGTCAGCAGGGAGTCAGATCAGTGACAACAGAGGGAGCCGGCGATCCGCTGCGGATCGATGTTCTGGCGTCCGTACAGATGGACGACGGGCCCGCGGGGGCCGAGAGTGCCGACGACGACACGACCGGGTGCTGTCCGCATCGTCATCGCCTCTCTCCGGTTCGAACGGCCGGTGGCCTCGTCACCTCATATCGACGCCATCCCGCGGCTATTGCCCGGCGCAATGCCCGCCGGGCGCCCCGCCCCCGGTCTACCGCGAGACCTCGATCACGACCTTGCCCCGGGTGTGGCCCTCCTCCACGGTGCGCAGCGCCTGGCCGGCCTGCTCGAAGGGAAAGGTCCGGGTCACGAACGGGTCGAGGACGCCTTCGGCGACCAACGTCGCGACGGCGTCCAGCACTTCGGTGTTCCGCTTCCTCGCTACCGTCGACCCGCCGAGCTTGACGACGTTCACCTTGTCAGGACCGCTGATCAGCGTCGCGGGGTCCGCCAGCAGCGCGGCCACCTCCTCCAGGGAATCGCCCCCGACCAGGTCGAAGACCGCGTCGACACCATCGGGCGCCGCCGCGCGCACCCGGTCCGCCACACCGGGTCCCGACTCGACGTGCACGACACCGAGGGCCTCGACGAACTCCTTCTTCGCCGCGCTCGCGGTGCCGACCACCCGCAGACCCCGGTGCGTGGCGATCTGCGCGGCGGCGCTGCCCACTCCGCCGCCGACACCGTTGATCACCAGCATCGAGCCGGCCGGCAGATCGAGCTGCTGCACGCCGTCGTACGCGGTGGCCACGGCGACCGGCAGTGTCGCGGCGTCGGCCCAGGTGACCCCGGCGGGCTTGTGCGCGGTGCTCGCCACCGGCAGCAGCGTGTACTCGGCATACCCGCCGGTGAGGGGATTGCCGAACACGGCGTCCCCGACCGCGTATCCGTCGACGCCGTCGCCCACCTGCTCCACCACACCGGACACCTCACCGCCCAGCACCGCGGGCAGCTTCACCGCCGGCGCGTTGGCCTGGACGTATCCCGTCCTGCGCTTCCAGTCGACGGGATTGACCCCGGCCGCCCGTACCGCCACCAGGAGTTGGCCGGCGCCGGGCACCGGCCGCGGCACGTCGGCGAAGGACTCGGTCTCGGGACCGCCGAACCGGGAGAACACATAGGCCTTGGGCATCGGTATCTCACACTTCTGGTCGAGGAGCTGGAGAGGAACGGGAGACGAGCCGGGCAGGACAACCACCTACACGATGCCGCTGGGGCCCTGACCCGGCGGTCGCTCGGGGCGGCGTCACGCGGTGTCCGGGACCCGGACGAAGGTGAAGAGCGTTCTGCGGCGCACGGTGAAGCCGATCGATTCGTACAGCCGGACGGCACCGGTGTTGGACTCCGCCGCATGCAGGAACGGGGTGTCCCCCCGGTCGCGGATACCGGCTGCGGCATGGCGGATCAGCCGCGTCGCCAGCCCGGACCCGCGATGGTCCGGGTCGGTGCACACGGCGCTGATCTCCGTCCAGCCGGGGATCCGCATCCGCTCCCCGGCCATCGCGACGAGCCTGCCGTCCCGGCGGATCCCGTAGTAGGCACCGAGCTCGATGGTGCGGGGCAGGAACGGGCCCGGCCTGGTGAGCGCGACGAGATCCAGCATCTCCGGAACATCGGCGGGGCTCAACCGCACCGCTTCCGGTTCCGCCTCGGCGCGCAGCGCGGTGTCGACGAGTTGCACCCCGTACCCGGAGTCGACGGTCTCCCAGTCCTCTGGAACGGCCGCGGTTCCCGTGACGGCGATGGTGAGGCCCGGCTCCACCAGCTCGGCCAGGTCCTTCCAGCCGCGTGGATCCTCGGCGTCGGCGAGCGCCACGAACGGCGACACGTCGGGCTGATAGCGGGCGGCGGCCCCGATGATCTCGGCGAGGTGGCGGTGCGGGCCGGTCAGTGCGGCCCACGCGGGGTTGTCCAGGACGTGCGGCGGCGCGGCCGCGTCCTGCCCGGAGTGGTGCGGAGGATGGAGACCTGTGGGCATGGTGGTGGGGACTCTCCGTTCTGGCACGGTGCTGTTTCTGCTGCTGCGGGGCGGTTCGCGGGACGGTGTTCGGCCCGGACTTCAGCCCCGACAGAGGGCGCTGCTGACCCGCCGCAGATCGATGTGCCGTCGCAGGAACGCCGAGGCCCGGCCGTGGCGTCGCCACGCGGCCATCCCCGGACCTGCGTACATACCGCTCACCATCGTCCTTCTGCCCGTGCGGGCCTCGCGTCCGCCGGAGGTGCTCCGGCCGTAAGCTAGGCACGCCGAACAGAGCGTGTCAATGAGACCCCCGCGGCCGGACGGCGCTACCCCGACAACGCGGTTCAGGAGTCCTCGGGTTCCCGGGTGAAGCCGAGTGCGAGTTCGGTCAGCAGTCGTGCGCCGAAGCCGGTGCAGCCGCGGGGACGCCAGGACGAGGCGGTGTCGTTCTGGGCCGTGCCGGCGATGTCGATGTGCGCCCAGGCGCGGCCCGCGACGAACTCCTCGAGGAACAGGGCCGCGTGGATCGCCCCGCCGTTGGGTCCGCCCATGTTCTTGATGTCGGCGACGTCCGAGTCCAGTTCGCCGCGGTAGCGCCGGGCCAGGGGCAGCTGCCAGACGGGCTCGTCCGTGCGCCGGGCCGCTTCCAGCACCTGGTCCACCAGCGGTTGCGCGTTGCCGAACACCGCGGCGATCTGCGGGCCGAGCGCCCGCAGGCTCGCGCCGGTGAGGGTGGCGATGTCGACGATGGCGTCGGTGGGCTCCTCGGTGGCCAGGACCAGGGCGTCGGCCATCACCAGCCGCCCCTCGGCGTCGGTGTTCAGCACCTCGACGGTCGTGCCGCCGCGCAGGGTGAGCACATCGCCGAGCTTGGTCGCGGACCCCGAGGGCATGTTGTCCGTGCACATCAGATAGCCGGTCACGAAGGTGGGGCAGTGCAGTGCGGACAGCACCGACATGGCCGCCAGGATCGCTCCCGCACCGGACATGTCGTTCTTCATCGTGGCGTGCACCGCGTCGGCGGGCTTGAGGCTGATGCCGCCCGAGTCGTACGTGATGCCCTTGCCGACCAGCGCGAGCCGGGGCACCTCGGGGCCGCCGGACGGGGGCCGGTAGGTCAGCTTGATCATGCGGGCCGGTTCCGTGCTGCCCGCGTTGACCCCCAGCAGCCCGCCGCAGCCCAACTCCCGCAGCGCGTCCTGGTCGAAGACCTCGACGTCCAGACCGCTCAGGGCGCCGACGCGCGTCGCGCAGTCGGCCAGCCGGGTGGCGGTGAGCAGGTTCGGCGGGGAGTTGGCCAGATCCCTGGCCAGCAGGGTCGCCTTCGCCAGGAGCCCGCCGCGCTGGGCCCCGCGGTCGGCGGCATCGGTGTCATGCGCGGGCACCACGAGCGTCAGGCTCATGACGGGGACGGTCCCGGTGTCGCTCTTGAGCGGCTCGAAGGTGTAGCGGGCCAGCAGCGCGCCCTCGACCAGCGCCTGCGCCGCGACCAGGCTGTCCACGCCCGCGCCGACCGGGGTGAGCAGCGTCAGCCGCGCGGAGCGCCCGGCGGCCAGGGCGAACGCGGCTGCCGCGTCACGCAGCGAGGCGGGGTCGGCGGCCTGCGGGTCGCCGATGCCGTAGAGCACCACGGGCGTGCCCTGCGCGTGCGCGCACACCAGTGTCTGTCCGACGCGCCCGGTGAAACCGGCCGCCGCTGCGGCCGCCGGGGTCAGTCCCACGTCGGCGGGCAGTTCGCCGCCCTCCGCGACCGGAATCCCCCAGATGTCGTCCGGGCCGGCCCCGGGCCCGGACTCCTGCGCGGCCACGACGTCGATCTCGGGCATGTGGTCGAAGGAGGGAACCGGGTCGGAGGTGTCCGCACGCAAGGACATGGCGGGTCTGCCTTTCACGCCTGCGGTTTCGGCCGCGTGGTCGCGCAGTCCTGATGCGCGGATGCCACTGTGCGCACAGGGCGCGCGGCCCCGCTCCCGGCAACACGCCGTATTGGGCCGAACGGCCGACCCAGGGACCGCCGGACCGAGGGAACCGGTCCCGTGGACCGTACGGCGCCGGCCGCCGTCGTCACCGCGTGCCGGGCTCCGGCTCCAGCAGGGTGGCCAGCCCGTCGAGGATGCGTTCCAGTCCGAAGGCGAAACGGGCTTCCATGTCGGGCTCCGACAGATCCGCGGCGAGGGCCACCAGATGGGGGAACCGGTCGGCGGGGAGCTGCTGGAGATGCTCGCGGGCGGCGTTGACGACCTCGGTCCGGGTGGCCTGCCCGACGGCCTCGGCGGCCGAGAGGGGGGACTGCTCCTGGAGCACGAAACCCGCCACGTAGTTGCCGAGCAGGTAGCTGGTCAGAGCGGCATCGGCAGCGGGGAATCCGGCCTCCCGGAGCCGGTCCAGCTGGTCCTCCAGGATGACGAGGAGGCTCGGGCCGAGGTTGAAGCGCCCGGCGACGACCCGGGCGGCGTCGCGCTTGCCGAGCAGGTGCCGGCGGTGCAGATGGCAGTACGCGCGCAACTGCTCGCGCCAGTCGCCCACCCGCGGCGGGGGCACGGCGTCGGCCACCAGGGCGTCGGCCAGCAGGTCCAGCAGCTGCTCCTTGTTGCGGACGTGCCAGTAGAGCGAGGGCGCCTGCACCCCGAGTTCGGCCGCCACCCTGCGCATGGACAGGGCGTCGAGGCCGTCCCGCTCCAGCACCAGCAGGGCTGCTCCCACCAGCGCTTCCTGGGTCAGCGGCGGCTGCTGGCCGGGCGCCTTCGCGCGGTCTGTCCTCATCGGTCGCCTCCTCCGTGTCCGCCGGTACCGCGGATATCCACTTGTCATCTAACACCGTTAGGGGCAATCTAACGGTGTTAGAGATCGACTAACACTGTTAGGGGACCCCATGGCGGAGCTCAGCTCCCGACGCAAGTACCTGGTGCTCGCCACCCTGTGCGCCACGATGTTCATGGCCATGCTCGACAACGTCGTGGTGAACACCGCTCTGCCCCGGATCGGACAGGAACTCCATGCCGGGGTGAGCGGCCTGCAATGGGTCGTGGAGGGCTACAGCCTCGTCTTCGCCGCCCTGCTGCTCACCGGTGGCACCCTCGGCGACCGCTACGGGCGGCGGCGGATATACCTCGCCGGCCTCGCCCTGTTCACCGCCGGCTCGGCGTTCGCCGCGCTCTCCGGCACCACTGGACTGCTCATCGCGGCGCGCATGACACAGGGACTGGGCGCCGCGCTGCTCACCCCGGGCAGCCTCTCGATCCTGCGGCACACCTTCGAGGACGAGCGGGAACGCACCCGCGCCATCGGCCTGTGGTCCGGCATCTCCGCCATCGGTCTCGCCCTGGGGCCGGTCATCGGCGGCCCGATGGTCGACGCCTTCGGCTGGGCCAGCGTCTTCTGGATCAACGTCCCCATCGGCGGGGCCGCACTGCTCCTGGGCAGCCGCGTACTGCCCGAGTACCTCACCCGCACCGCGCGGCTCGACCTGCCGGGACAGCTGCTCGCCGCCGTCGGACTGGGCGGACTCGTCTACGCCCTCGTCGAGGGTCCCAGCCGCGGCTGGACCGACCCGGTCACGCTGGGCGCCGCCGCGGCCGGGGCGGGGGCACTGCTGCTGTTCGGCGTCGTGGAACTGCGGGCCGCCGAACCCATGATGGATCTGCGGTTCTTCGCGGACCGGGTGCTGGCCGGGGCGGCGCTGGCCGCGTTCACGGTCAGCTTCGGCATGTTCGGCGTCATGTTCTTCCTGCCGCTGTACCTGCAGAACGTGCTGGGCTGGGCGCCCACCGGCTCAGGGGTGGCGGCGCTGCCGTGCACCGCCATGATCATGATCGCGTCGCCGCTGTCCGGCAGGCTCGCCATGCGCTACGGGGTCCGGCCACCCCTCGTCGCCGGTCTGACGCTGTGTGCGGTGGCCCTCGCGGGGCTCTCCCTGTACGGATCCGGCGCCCGGTACCCGCAGTACCTTTGGGTGCTGCCGCTGATGGGCTTCGGCATGGGCTTGAGCTTCGCCCCCGCCTCCATCGCGGTACTGCGCCGCGTCGCGCCGTCCGCGGCGGGCATGGCCTCCGCGGCGCTCAACACCGTCCGCGAACTCGGCGGTGTCGTCGGCGTGGCCGTCCTGGGCGCGGTGCTGACCAGCCGGCTGGCCTCCGGCCTGACCCACCGTCTGGAGTCCGCCGGCACCCCGCCGCAGGCACGTCACGACATCGTCGCCTCGGTCACGGGTGACGGCGCGGGCGGACTCGTCCGCGGCTCGGGCCTGCCCCCGGCACTGCACCGCACGATGGACGCGTCCTTCGTGGACGCCCTCCATCTCGCGGTCCGCTGCGGCGCGGTGGTCATGGCCGTCACCGCCGTGGCCGTCTTCCTCCTGCTGCGCTCCCGGCCGGAACCGGTGTCCCCGGTGTCCGGACCGGTGCTGGAGCAGTCCGGGGCCGCCCTCGGCGCGTAGGAAGTCGCCGACAGCGACCATGGTCGTGGTGCCCCCGCCCCCTCGGGGGCACTACGCCGGGCGCACCGGGAGGTAGCTGAGGATGACCATCCCGGTGCTGTGCACCTCGGTGCTGTTCAGGGTGAACCTGGTCTGCAGCGCGTCGCGGTACAGCAGTTGCTCGGAGGTGGCCTTGCCGGACAGGACGGGGTGGAGCCACACCCGGAACTCGTCGAGCAGCCCGTTCTCCAGCAGCAACCGGGTCACGGAGCCGAAGCCGTACTGCAGGATGTTCCCGCCCGGCTCCTCCTTGAGTTTCCGCACCTCGGCGACCACATCACCACTGATCACGCTGGTGTTCTCCCAGCTGGGGTCCTTCAGCGTGGACGACACGACGTGCTTCCGGATGCCGTTCATCCGGTCGGCGAACTCATCGGCTCCCGCGCGCGAGGACCACGCGGGGGCGAACCCGTCGTAGGTCTTCCGCCCCATGATCAGCGCGTCGCTGCCGAAGAGCTGGGCCTGGGCGGCCTTGGTGGCTTCGTCGCCGAAGAAGTCGAAGTGCCAGTCCTGCATGTTCGACATGTCGCCGTCGAGGGTCACATAGGTGGCGTTGATGATCTTTCGCATGGTGGTACTTCCTCCGTTGTCGCTCCGTGCGGTGCGTCTGATGGGGGTAGACGCCGGCGAAGATCCGAACTCATCGCCACCTCAAGGAAAATCTCGGCACCCGGCGCGGACCGATGACTACGGTGAGCGTGTGACGAACGCCTGGAGCACCACCGACGCCGGCGTTCTCCGGCTGCCCTCCGGGCGCCTGGTGCGCGGCCGTGCCCTGCGCCGGCCGCTGCCGGCCGGACCGGTACCCGACTTCGCGGTCCATCTGCTCGGCAAGCGGCCGCCCGAAGTGCCGTGGGAAGCGCGCTGGCTGCGCTGGCCGGACTTCCGGCTGCCCGGCGACGACGCGGAGGCCCGGTCCGTCCTCGCCGAGGCGCTGGCCCGGGCCGGCGGCGAACGCGTCGAACTCGCCTGCGGCGGCGGCCGGGGACGCACCGGAACGGCCCTGGCGTGCCTCGCCGTCCTCGACGGAGTCCCGCCCGGCGAGGCCGTCGCCTACGTCCGCCGCCACTACGACGCCCACGCCGTGGAAACGCCCTGGCAACGCCGCTATGTGCGCCGCTTCGCTCCCTGACGCCGTTGAGGGCACTGCCCCGGAGTCGGTTCCGCCCGCGCCCTCACGCCCGACGGTCCCGTCGACGCCCTCCTGCGGCGGGCGGGCCGATGCGTTCGGCGGTCATTCCGCGTCCTCTTTCGTCTGCGCCGAAGGTAGTCGGGGATCGGGGGCCGACGCGGTCGCGTGGCAGGCGCCGCGGCCGTCGGCGCGGGCCGTGATCCGGCTCGCCCGGATGCGGACGGCGACCTCGGTTCCGTCACTGACGGCGGGTACGCCGGCCGCCGCGGCGAGGGCGCCCGACTCGTCGAAGACCACCTGGAGGCGCGGCCAGGCCGACGGCGGGAACGCCTGGCGCAGACAGCCGCAGAGGTCCGCGACGGCCAGCCGCGCCAGCGGTGCCAGTTCGTCGGGGTCCCCGGTGACCAGGACGGCCGTGACCGTCGCTCCGGGCGGCGCCGCCCGTACCGCCTCCTCCACCGCCTCGAGCCGGTGCAGCCCCAGGATCGCGACCACGCCGTCGTCCGTGAGCCGGGCGGGTCCGCCGTGCACCGCGTCGAGCGTGGGCGGCGGGGACCACGGCTCGTCGGTCGGCCACGCCTGGGTGATCACGTGCGGCGGCGGCCACCAGCCGTTGAGGTCGAGGCCCGCCAGTTGCGCGCAGGCACTGACGACGTTGAACGGTTCGACGAATCCGGGCGCGGCCGCGGCCATCTGGCCGGCGCCGTGCAGGGTCGTCAGCACGGCTTCCGCGACCCGCACCAGACTGCCGTCCGGCGCTCCGGGCGGCCGGAGGCCCTCCAGCGCCAGCCCGAGCAGCAGCGCGTCCAGCTTCATCAGCTGG
Organism: Streptomyces sp. H39-C1; assembly: GCF_027158125.1. Taxonomy (NCBI): domain Bacteria; kingdom Bacillati; phylum Actinomycetota; class Actinomycetes; order Kitasatosporales; family Streptomycetaceae; genus Streptomyces; species Streptomyces sp. H39-C1. The sequence continues at coordinate 12,409 of NZ_JAPVLS010000110.1, read as the reverse complement.
GCGAACGGCCGCCGGATGCGCTCCTCGGCGAGGATCTCGGGCATCACGTACATCCCGAGCCGGGCCGGGCCGTGCGGCTCGTCGGTGTCCGCGAGCGGGAGGCGTGCGACCCAGGCGCGGGCGAGCGTGCCGAGCGCCTCGGGGGCGGTGTGCCCGGGCTCGGGGTGCGGCGGTCCGGGGGTGCGCTCGGCGAGGGCCGCCAGGACCGAGAAGTACAGCGCGCGTTTGCTGGGGAAGTTGGAGTAGACGGCGCCACGGGTCAGACCGGCGCGCCCGGCGATCCGGTCCACCTTGGCGTCCCGGAAACCGTGCTCGGCGAACTCGTCCCGGGCCGCGGTCAGTACCTTGGCGCGGTTGCGCTCCTGCAGCTCCACCCTGCTGGGCCGGCCCATCGCCCTCACTCTTGCCTTCGCGCTTCCGCGTTGCGTCCGTCGCGGCTCAAGATACCTTGACCATTCAAATGGTGGCGTCATATGGTCGCAGCATTCGAGTGGCCGTCCCGACTCCCGAGTCCTTGCCTCCAGGGCCGTTCGACCGGCACAACCGTTTGAGGAGACACTTCCGCGTGGCACGCATCGGTGACGGCGGTGACCTGCTGAAATGTACGTTCTGCGGGAAGAGCCAGAAGCAGGTCGGCAAGCTCATCGCGGGACCGGCCGACATCTGCATCTGCGACGAGTGCGTCGAGCTCTGCAATGAACTCATCGTGGAGGAGACCGGCGGGCCCCCCGAGGCCGGCTCGCTCGAACTTCCGACACCGCGCGAGATCCACGCCTTCCTCGACGGCTACGTCATCGGGCAGGAGAGCGCCAAGAAGGTGCTGTCGGTGGCGGTCTACAACCACTACAAGCGGGTCCGTCCGCAGACCGGCGGGAGCGGGAAGCGCGGTGCGAAGGACGAGACCGTCGAACTCGGCAAGTCCAACATCCTGCTGATGGGCCCGACCGGCTGCGGCAAGACGTACCTCGTCCAGACGCTGGCCCGGATGCTCGACGTCCCGTTCGCGATCGCGGACGCCACCGCCCTCACCGAGGCCGGCTACGTCGGGGAGGACGTCGAGAACATCCTGCTCAAGCTGATCCAGGCCGCCGACCACGACGTCCGGAAGGCCGAGCGCGGCATCATCTACATCGATGAGATCGACAAGATCGCCCGAAAGAGCGACGGGCCGTCGATCACCCGGGACGTCTCCGGCGAGGGCGTCCAGCAGGCGCTGCTGAAGCTGCTGGAGGGCACCACCGCGAGCGTGCCGCCGCAGGGTGGCCGCAAGCAGCCGCGCCAGGAGTTCATCGCGTTCGACACGAGCAACGTGCTGTTCATCGTCGGTGGCGCGTTCGCCGGCCTGGAGCGGATCATCGAGCAGCGCGCCAGCCGTTCGGGCATCGGATTCGGCGCCGAGGTGCGCAGCACGGAGGAGCGGCGGAAGCGGAACGAGGACGCCTTCGCCGACGTCATGCCCGCGGACCTGGTGCAGTTCGGGCTCATCCCGGAGATCGTCGGCCGGCTGCCCATGGTGTCGACCGTCCAGCCGCTGGACGTGGCGGCGCTGACCCGGATCCTGACCGAGCCCCGCAACGCGCTCATCAAGCAGTACCAGAAGCTCTTCGAGCTCGACGGCGTCGAGCTGGAGTTCACCGAGGACGCCGTCGCCGCCGTCGCGGAGCAGGCCCTGCTGCGCCGCACCGGCGCCCGGGCGGCCCGCTCGATCCTCGAAGAGGTCCTGCTCAACGTGATGTACGAGGTGCCGAGCCGGAACGATGTGGCCCGCGTCGTCGTCGACCGCGACACGGTGCTCGACAACGTCAACCCGACCCTGATCCCGCGCGACTACCCCGGCCCCGCCCCGGAACCCGGCGAACGGACCGCCTGAGCCCGCCCGCGCTCCGGGCCCGGGGGAGCGCGGCTGACTACGCTGGGGGCGGTGTTCACCTCCGAAGGACCCACGCTCCGCGAACTGACCGTGCAGGCGCTCTCGTCGATCGAGCGCGGCTACGACCTGCTGGCGCCGAAGTTCGACCACACCCCCTTCCGCACACCCGAGCCCTTCCTGGACGCGGTGACCGGCGCACTGCGCCCGCTCGGGCCGTTCGGGACGGGGCTCGACGTCTGCTGCGGTACGGGCGCCGGGGTCGGGGTGCTGCGGGAACTGTGCGAGGAGCGGGTCACCGGGGTCGACTTCAGCGCCGGGATGCTGGCCGCCGCCGGGCAGGCCGTCCCGGTGGAGGGCAAGCCCGCGGTGGACTGGGTACGGGCGGATGCGCGGGCGCTGCCGTTCACAGCGGCGTTCGATCTGGCCGTGAGTTTCGGCGCGTTCGGACACTTCCTGCCCGCCGAGCGGCCGGGTCTGTTCGCCGAGGTGCACCGCTCGTTGCGGTCCGGCGGGGTGTTCGCCTTCCCCCTCGGCGCTCCGCTGCCGGTCCGTTCCCCGCTGTACTGGGCGCTGTACGGATTCGACGCGGTCATGCGGGTGCGCAACGCGCTGTGGCGTCCGCCGTTCGTCATGTACTACCGGACCTTCCCGCTGCGGGGAGTGCGGGACGATCTGGTCGGGGCCGGGTTCACCGTGGAACTGCTCCCGCTGGAGGAGTTCGGCCGCCGCCCGGACGGCAGCCCGCACTGCCGGCTGGTGGTGGCCCGGCGTAGCTGAGGGACTGCCTCAATTCCGGACGGCGAATCATCGCAGCGGGATATGAGGAAAGTGTCAGGGTGCGGCATACATCTCACCGCGGCATCGGCGAACACCAGTGCGCTTAACATCCCAGGGGTGTGCGCACATATTCTGGTCGCGGAAGACGACGAAATGCAGGCGGAGCTGGTACGCCGGTGCGTGGAGGCGCACGGTCACACCGCGACCGTCGTCCACGACGGCCGGTCCGCCGTCGACGAGGTGCTGCGCAGCCGGCCCGACCTGCTCGTCCTGGACTGGATGCTGCCGGAGATTGACGGCCTGGGCGTGTGCAGAATCCTGCGGCCCGGCAGCGATCTGCCGGTGCTGATGCTCACCGCCCGCTCCCATGAGGACGATCTGCTGCTCGGCCTGGAGCTGGGCGCGGACGACTACATGACCAAGCCCTACAGCCCGCGCGAGCTGATGGCCCGCATCCACGCCCTGCTGCGGCGCGTCCAACGGCCCCCGGTGGCGGCCGACGGTGTCCTGTGGGTCGACACCCTGGCGGTGGACCCCGCCCGGCGGGCGGTGAGCTGCGCGGGGGAGCCGGTGGTCTGCACACCCGGGGAGTTCGAGATCCTGCTGGCGCTGGCCGCCGAACCGGACCGGGTCTTCACCCGCGGTCAGCTGCTGGAGTGCGTCCGGGGGTACGAGCGCGCCATCTCCGAGCGCGCCATCGACGTCCACATCCTCAACCTGCGCAAGAAGATCGAGATCGATCCGCGCAAGCCGGTGCGCCTGGTGACCGTGTTCGGCGTCGGATACAAACTGACCGGAGGCCGCCGTGGCCCGTAACGTTCCGCTGCGCAAGAGCCTGCTGGCCCGGCTGCTGGTCACCTCGATGCTGATCGCCGTCTGCTCGATCGTCGCCACCGCGTGGCTCGCGGTGCAGACCACCACCCGGGCCATCCAGCAGGAACAGGGCCAGATCCTGTCCGACGACGCGATGATCCACGACACGCTGACCGGCTACGCCGCCGGGCACAAGGCATGGGCCGGCGTCCAGCCGACGATCGACCGGCTGGCCCGGGCGACGGGCCGCCGCGTCGCGCTCACCGACCAGGACCGCCATGTGCTCGCCGACTCCGCGCCGAAGGGTCCGGAACTGCCGCCGCGGGCCTTCGCCGTCATCGACGCCCTGCGGACCGACACCCCGCTCCAGGGGCAGAGCGGAACGCAGCCGGTGTCACGCATCGATCCGCGCGCGGTCGGCCCGTACCGGCTGCCCGCCGCCGAGCACGCGCTGCTGACGCAGTTCGCCGGCAAGGTGCTGGCGTGCCTGCGCGACGAGGGGTGGGTGGGGAAGGTGGCCGACAGCCCCGGCGGCCGGCCCACCGTGCAGGTGTCCCGCGACGGCCAGACGAAGCTCGACGATTACGCCTACGACGACTGCGGTCTGGCGGGGCTGAGCCGGCCCACCGCCACCGAACAGCGGGCCCTGAGCGGCCTCGACATCCTGGTGAACGCCTGTCTGGCCCGGCAGGGATCCACCGTCGCGGGATATGTGAGCCTGTCGTCCGACTTCACCTGGGGCAAGGGCGTCAAGGTACCGTCGGACTACCAGGTGCTGCAGGACTGCATCGACGCCAGCCGCCGGGAGCAACTGCGCACCTTCGTCGCCCCGGCCGCGCAGCTCTTCGTCAGCGACACCGGCGCCGGCGCCGGCCGGCCGCGCTTCGACCTGTCACGGGCCAACACCACCCGCATCGCCGGCGTGACCGGACTCGTCCTGCTCCTCACCGTCACCGTGACGGCCCTGATCGCCACCCGGCTGGTCCGGCCGCTGCGTGCCCTGACCAACGCCGCGCAGGAGCCCATAGAACGGCACACCCGCGTCCCGGTCACCACCAGCGACGAGACCGGATTCCTCGCCGCGGCCTTCAACGACCTGTCAGAGCGCAGGGAACGCACCGAGACCCAGCGCAAGGCGATGGTCAGTGACATCGCCCATGAGCTGCGGACCCCGCTGACCAACATCCGCGGCTGGCTGGAGGTCGCCAAGGACGGCATCGTCGTGCCCGACCAGCGGCTGCTGTCGTCCCTCCACGACGAGGCGCTGCTCCTGCAGCACATCATCGACGACCTGCAGGACCTCGCGTCCGCCGATGCCGGCACCCTGCGGCTGCACCCCGAACCGGTGCGGCTGGGTGATCTCCTGCAGCAGGTCGCCGACGCGAACCGCGCCCACGCTCAGGTCGCCGGGGTGAGCATCGCCGCCTCCGTGGAGGGGGATCCGCAACTGAGCGCCGACCCCGTCCGGCTGCGCCAGGCCCTGGGCAACCTGGTCTCCAACGCGCTGCGCCACACCCCGTCGGGCGGGAGCGTCTCGCTGCACGCCCACCGGGCCGACGGCATGGTCACGATCGATGTCACCGACACCGGTTCCGGGATCGCGCCGGAGGACCTGGCCAACATCTTCGACCGGTTCTGGCGGGTGGAGAAGTCCCGCAGCCGCCGCACCGGCGGCAGTGGACTGGGGCTGGCCATCGTCCGCCAGCTCGCGCACGCCCATGGCGGCACCGTGACCGCGCGCAGCGTTCCCGGCGAGTCCACGGTCTTCACGCTGCGACTGCCACCGCACCCCGTCATGGAAGCGGCGGCCGATGGTCCGGCGTCAGCGGGACGGGTACCGGGCGACGCCGCCGCCCCACGCCGCCGTTTCGGGCGCGACCACTCGCGTGACCGTCACGGCGGTCACTGAACCGGCGGGGGCGCCGGCCGCGTCAGCCGCCGCAGCGGAGTCGGCCGCGTCGGGTGCGTCAGGTGCCAGGACCACCCGTGACTCCCTGACGCCGCCCGCTTCGCCACCGACGCAACCGGTCACCACGGACAGGACCGAGAACGTGATGGTGGCCAGTGCGGCGGACTGCCACATCTGCGGCCGGGTGGCTGTCGATCGCTTCCATGCGCTCATCATGCCGGTCAGCTTCGCCGACACTTTTTAGGAAGTTGTCAGGGCCGGCTGCCGAATTGTTCGCAGGAGCAAGAAAGCCGCGACGGGGAGGCGTGCGCGCGACGGCGCATATCCGCCGATACGTCGTCTTCCCCATTGCGGAGCATGGTGCGGAAAGCTCAGTTGGAGAAGTCCTGGGTGAGCCAGACAGTTCCTGAACTGTCCCGGAATACCGCGATACCGATATGGGTGAACGAGGAGCTCAGCATGTTGCGGCGGTGGCCGTCGTTCGGCGGTCGCTCGTCGAGCATGCTCTGCGTGAGTCCGAGTGCCATCTTGGCTATGGCCTGCTGGGTGTCGGCGACCGGTCCGCCCTCGCCGATGTTCTCTCCCGCCGACATCCACTGCACGCCCTGCGCCCGCTCGCGGTCGCCGAACGCGGGCTCGCCGGGGCACTGGTGGGACAGTCCACAGCCGGCGGACATCACCTTGTTGTGCGCCGCCGCACTGCGGTTCAGCCCTTCGAGAAGGGTGTACGCGGGCAGTCCCTGGGCGGCCCTGGCCTGGTTGACCTTGGCCAGCACCTGCTGCACCGCGTCGCCGGAGACCGGTGGGGTCGACGGGGCGGACGTGGTGGGGGCGGGCTTCGTCGGGGTCGGCGCCGGCCGGGGCGGGGTGGTGTGACGCGAGGGCGTGGGGGTCGGCTTCGCGGTCGGCCGGGCGGGGTGCGTCACGGGAGACGTGGGCCGGGTGCCGGCCGGCGGCTTGTGTGTGCCCACCGCTGCGGTGGGGGTCGCAGCGGTGGGCTGTCCTGGGGCGTGGCCGGAGCCGCCGCCTATGCAGGCGAAGGCCGTCCCGCCGCCCAGTGCGGCGATCACGGCCGCGCCCATGACGGCTTTGCGCAGTCGGGGCTGCCGCGGTGCGCGGTGCTGCGGCGAGGGGGCGCTGGGCAGATCGGCGCGGCGGTGCGAGCTCATGTGTGGAAGACCTCGGGGGATCGGAGGCGGGGGCCGGCGCGGAGCACAGGGGGATGCCCCGCGCCGGGATGTGTCACGACCGGTCGAGGGGTGCTGCTGAGTGACCGGGCGAGACCGAACCTAGGCGCTTTCCGGCCGGTGTCACACACCGCGACGGGAACCTTAGATTCTCCTAAGGTTGCCCACAGGTTCCGCTCGGTTCCGGGCGGCCGGAGCCGCCTCGAAGCAACCGTCCGCGGTTACCAGGAGACTTCGCGGGTGACCGCCTGTGGCTGCGGGTGGATGGTCCCCGTGGTCTCCGAACGGTGGTTCGCACTGGAGAAGGTCACGGTCAGGGTGTCCGGTGCGTCCTGGTCCGTGCTCGTGGTGAAGCCCGGCGACGGCACCGCGGAGACCAGGCAGATCGCGTCGGCGCCCATGTTGAACGTCACCCGGCCGCCCACCGACTGCATGCTGTGCACCCCCACGCCGCCCTTGCAGGTGTTCGACGTGTTGCGCCCGTTCACCGGAGCGGTCGTCGGAGGCCGCGTGGTGGGCGGCTTGGTGGACGGCGTCACCGTCGGGGTCTTGCGCGGGGTGGGAGTGAGCGGGGTGCTCGGCGCCGAAGTGGCGGGAATGAGCAGGCCGGGTGTGGGGGACGGCGTGCTGAAGACCGTCGGCAGCGCATGCGCGGTCGGCGGTAGCGGAGCGGTCGAATGCACCACAAAGCGCACGGCCAGGAAGGCGGCGGTCACGGTCAGAGCCGTGCAGCACAGCCAGATCATGAGGTAGCGCAGCGGACGGGGCACGGCACCATCATGGCTGATCCGTTACGGTGTGCCGCATGGCCAGCGTCCTTGTCGTGGAAGACGACCCCGCCATACGCGCGGCACTGATCGAGATCCTGACCGGTGACGGCCATGTGGTGCGCAGTGCCGCCGATGGATTCAGCGGACTGAGAGAGGTGACTCAAGGGCCCCTCGACGCCGTCATCCTGGACCTGGGACTGCCGGATCTGGACGGAAGTGACGCGCTGCGCATGATCCGTGGCATCTCCCAGGTACCGGTGCTCGTGGTCACCGCCCGGGACGACGACGCCGAGATCGTCCGGCTGCTGAACGCGGGCGCCGACGACTATCTCGTCAAGCCCTTCTCCAGCGGACAGTTGACCGCCCGGCTGACCGCGGTCCTGCGACGCGTCGGCCGGGCCGTCGCCTCGGTCCCCGGAGGTCTGCACGAAGGCCCGACCGCGACGCAGGGCCCGATGGTGGTCGGTGAGCTGCGGGTGGACGCCATGGCCCGCACCGCGCATCTCGGCGGCCGGGAACTGCATCTCACCCGGCGTGAGTTCGATCTTCTCGCCTACCTGGCCGGCAACGCCGGCTGCGTCGTCTCCAAGCGCAAGATCCTCACCGAGGTGTGGCGCGAGTCCTATGTCGACGATGCGACGATCGATGTGCATCTGTCCGCACTGCGCCGCAAACTCGGTGAACGGGCGATACGTCCGCGGTACCTGCACACGGTGCGCGGTGTCGGCATCAAGCTGGTGACGCCACCGTGAGACGCGCCCTGGCAGGGGTGGCGCTGGCGGTCACTTCCATGGTGGCCCTGTCCTTCCTGATACCCCTCGCCCTGCTGGTGCGCTCGGAGGCCCGCAACCAGGCGATCACCGCCGCCGAACAGCAGGCCGCCGCGCTCGCCCCGGTGCTGGCCCTGACCGACGACATCCCCGACCTGCGCCAGGCCATCTCCGTGCTGGCCCCTGGCGAGGACCTGAGCGTCCACCTGCCGGCCGGACAGGTCGTCGGACCGACGCACGCGCCCGCCGCCCTGCTCCAGCGAGCCGCCCGTGACGGCGAGGCGATCGCCCAGAACCGGCCGGGCGGCTGGGTCTACCTCCAGCCGGTCGTCCTGGGTCCCGGGCGGGTTGCGGTGATCGAGGAGTTCGTCCCCTCGGACCGGCTCAACCGGGGGGTGGCCGCCTCCTGGGGGGCCATCACGCTGCTCGCGGTGGCCCTGGTGGCCGGCTCCACCCTCGTCGCGGACCGGCTCGCCGCCCGCGTGGTGCGCTCCTCGCACCAGCTGTCCCGCGCCACCCACGCCCTGGGCCGCGGCGACCTCAACGTCCGGGTGGACCCGATGGGACCGCCCGAGTTGTACGAGGCGGGGCTGGCCTTCAACGCCATGGCCGATCGCATGCTGGAGCTGCTCGCCGTCGAACGTGAACTCGTCGCGGACCTCTCCCACCGGCTGCGGACACCGCTGACCGCACTGCGCCTCACCGCCGACCGCATGGGGCCGACCGCCGACGCGGAACGGATCGCCGCCGCGATCCACCACCTCGACGCCGAACTGCACTCGATCATCACCGCCGCCCGCACACCACTCGCCGTGGGACCGATGGGATGGGGCCTGCGACCGCTCTCGGGGGCCGCCACCCCTGGCCGGACACCCGCCTCGGGTCCGCCCGCGGAGGGCTGCGCGGCAGCCGCGGTGATCCGCCGCAAAGCCGCCTTCTGGGCCGTTCTGGCCGAGCAGCAACACCGGCCGTTCCATGTGGACATCACCCTTGAAGAGGCACTGATCGACCTGCCCGAGGACGACCTCGCGGCCGTCTTCGACGCCCTGGTCGGCAATGTGTTCCGGCACACGGCGCCGGGCACCGCGTTCGCGGTGCGCCTGGAGCGTGGTGCGCAGAGTGTGACGCTCGTGGTCGAGGACGCCGGTCCCGGCATCCCGGATCCGGGCGGTGCCGTGGCCCGCGGGGTCAGTACGGTCTCCACCGGCCTCGGACTGGACATCGCCCACCGGGCCGCCGCCGTGACGCGCGGAGCGGTGGACATCTCCCGGGGCGGGCTGGGCGGCGCACACATCGAGGTGACCTTCGGACTCGCCGCGGCCCAGGGCAGCGGCGGCCGCAGCAAGCGCCGCCGTCGTACCGCCGCCTCCAGGGGCTCCCGGACACGCTGGTGGACCGCGTCATGACGTTTCCGCGACAAGGCGTGCCCGTTCCCTGACAGGGCCCGCCCGCCTCCCCGACCGGGTCCGCCCATCAGGGTCCGCCCGTCGGGGTCGGGTCGTCGCGTCCTGGTCTACGGGCCGGCGGGGAACGGCTGCTCGGCCCAGATGGTCTTTCCGCGCGGTTGTGCGCCAGGAAGCGCAGATCGGTGTCGAAGACGTTGCACGGGTTTATGTGGAGTGGCCTTAAGTTTTCTTTAAGCCATTTGCAAGACCGGCAATGCGATTTCTGAAATTGTGCGCTGTGTGCCGGCCGGGAATGCCAATGCGGGAGCAACCGGACGCCCTTCCGGCGGACGGCCGCGTCGGTGCTCAGCCGATGAGCACGGACGCCACTGCCGCCGCGACCGTGACGACCGCGAAGCCGACCATCGCCCCGCGCGCCCGCCCGGCCGGATCCACCCGCGGCAGGGGTTCGTGGCGCCGCCCGCCCCACAGGCCCTCGTCCGCCGCGCCGTCCGGTCCGTATGCGCTGAGCCACCGGACGACGAGCGGCGTCCGGTCCTCCTTCTCCATGTGCTGCATACCCACGCAAACGACTCGCCCGGGGACCGGAAACGCGACCTCCGGCACCGCAACCGGATCGTCACCGGCGGGCCGGCCGCATCAGTTCCCGAGGGCCGCCAGCGCTTCGTCCCGGGTGTTGTGCCACAGGGTGGTGACCGGGTCGTAGACCGCGATGCCCGGAGTCGGGGCGCCGATCCCGGCGGCCGTGAAGGTGAGCCCGCTGTGCGCGGGGTCGGCGGCCACCGTGAGGGTCGGGGCGTACCGGGCCGGGGCGCTGCGGTCGTCGGTCCTGACCGCCGCGAACTGGCTCCGGCGTGCGGCGATGACCCGTGGGCCGTCGGCCGAATCCGGGACGGTGCGGGCCTCACCGTCGAGGCCGCCGAACGTCACCGTCGGGAAGCGGTTGACGGTGCATCTGCTCGCGCTCCGGTTCTGCACGCTCACGAGCGCCACCGCACTCGCGATCGGCGGCAGCATATGGACGGTGAAGGAGAGGTCCCCCGGTGCGCACGCACGCACCTTCTCGGGTGCGGCGGGTGCGGCGGGTCCGGCGGGCGAGGCGGGCGTGGCGGATCCGGCGAGTGCGGCCGGGGCCGCGGTGAGGACAAGAGCGGATGTGAGGGCGAGTGTCGTCAGAGTGCGCATGACACTTCCCTATCCCCGCCGTCGCCCCGCTACGCTCCGTCAGGCCGATCACCGGGGACATCGACCGGTTCGGCGTAAACCCCCGCAAGGGCCGCTTCCGCGCCGGAAACGGCCGGCTGCTACCGTCGGGAATCATGAACGACAGCGTGTATGTGGGCAATGCGGGCGTCGACGCCGCACTGGACAAGGGCTGGTTGCTCGGTCACTTCAAGGACGGGTCCGATCCCCGGCACAGCGAGGACGTCGAGATCAAGTGGGGCATCCACCCGCCGGGTGACGAGCGGGCGGTCTGGGTCACCGCGGAGGAACGTACCGCTCTGCTGGTCCTCATCAAGGGCCGGTTCCGGGTGGAGCTTCCCGGGCGGAGTGTGCTCCTCGCCGAGCAGGGTGACTACGTGGTGTGGGGCCGGGGCGTCGACCACTCCTGGTACGCGGAGGAGGAGTCCGTCGTGCTGACCGTCCGCTGGCCCTCGGTCGCCGGTTACAAGGTGATGGAGGAGAGCGACTCCGCCCGGGTGTCCGGCTGACGGCAGCAGGTTGCCGACCCTGACTCCGGTCGGTCCTCGGTCGGTTCTCAGCCGGAGACCGCGCGCAGTGCGCCCGGCCGGCGGCCGGTGAGGCGGTCGAGGGCGGCGGAGGTGGCGTCGTCCGCCGGGAGGTGGACGACAAGGCGCTGGGCGTCGTCGGCGGCCAGGTCGAGTGTCTCGTAGGCCAGGCGCAGTTCGCCCGCTTCGGGGTGGACCAGCCGTTCGACGCCGTTGGACCGCGGGAGGCCCGGCAGGCTCTCCACACGATCGCTGAAGACGGTCCCCGCGGTGACGGTCAGTTCGTCGGCGAGCGCGGCGACATGCGGGTCCGCCTGGAACGGACCCTGTTTGAGGGCGGCCACCTGCTGGTCGGCGACGAGCTCCCAGTCGGGATACGCGGTACGTGCCCGGTCGTCGGCGAAGACGAAGCGGGCCAGGTTCGGGGGAGCCCCGTCCAGCAGGCCGAGGGGCCCGGTCAGCCGCTCGTACCCCGAGGTCCAGGCGAGGATGTCGCTCAGCCGGTTGAGCAGCACGGCGGGAGCGGGCTCCAGACGGTCGAGCAGTGCCTGCACGGAAGGACGCACGGTACGGGCGGGCGGCGCACCGGCCAGGCAGGTGAAGCCGGCCTCGGCACCCTTGGTGAGCCGGTACAGGTGGATGCGTTCGTTCGCGGTCAGCCGGAGCGCGTCGGCCAGCGCGGAGAGCACCGGCGGGGACGGCCGCCGGTCGCGCCCCTGCTCGAGCCGGGTCACGTACTCGACGCTGACGCCCGCGAGCATCGCCAGTTCGGAGCGGCGCAGCCCCGGGGTGCGGCGGCGCGGTCCGGTGGGCAGCCCCACTTCGCCGGGCGCGACGCCCTCGCGGCGGACGCGCAGGAACAGGCCCAACTCGTTGTCGCTCACCCGTCGAACGTAACAGGCGCGGCCGCCGGGATCGTGGCCCTGTCGCTACCAGCCTCGGCCCGGCCTTCCTGCCCGGCCGCCGGCCGGGCAGGTTGGGAGCCGTGACCCGCTCGGTCACCTCACGACGTACGACAGGGAGCACCGACATGTCCGCACCGACCGACACCCGGACCCAGCAGACCCTCAACCTCGCAGTGCTCATCGGCAGCGTCAGGGAAGGCCGGTTCGGCCCCGTGGTGGCGAACTGGTTCTTCGAACAAGCCGCGCTCCACGGCCGGTTCAAGGTGGATCTC